>NZ_JBEYHA010000020.1:0-113071 GCF_040635075.1 Nocardiopsis sp. NPDC007018 | reverse complement strand
CTCAAGCCCCTGGTCCGGGGCGTTCCGGCGGTGCGATCGCGGCGAGGTCCCCGGCGGCGGCGTCCAGCCAAACTCCACGGCGACAAGGCCTACCACTCCCGGGACCAGCGCCGCTGGCTGCGCGAACGCGGCATCGGCGTGCGCCTGGCCCGTCCCGGCATCGAGTCCTCCCAACGTCTGGGACGCCACCGGTACAAGGTCGAACGCTCCATCGCCTGGCTGGGCTCCTACCGCAGGCTGAACGTGCGCTGGGAGCGCAAGGCCTCCACCTTCCTGGCCATGCTCGGCATCGCCTGCATCCTCATCTGCTACAAGCACCTGGCCAAGCATGCCGATGGCTTTTGAGATGAGCTCTAAGCTGGCCGGGTGATCCCTTTCCGTGATCCCGCGGCCGACGCGGTCTTTCGCCGCGTCCGCGCCGACAACGCCCTGGAGGTCACCGTCGAGCGGCTGATGTGCGCCATCAGGCTCGGTGTCGTCCCGCCGGGCGGCCGCTTCCCGGCCGAGCGCGACCTCTCCTCCCGGCTCGGCGTCAGCCGCGTCACCCTGCGCGAGGCGATCCGCGTCCTGCGCGAGCGCGGCCACGTGCGGTCCCGGCGCGGGCGCGGTGGCGGCACCTTCGTCGCGGCCCTCCCCCCGAGACCCACGCCCGACGAGGCTCGGCGCGGGCTCGGCGCGCACGGCACCGCCCTGGAGGACCTGCTCGCTTTCCGCCGCACGCTGGAGACGGGTGCCGTGGTCCGGCTGGCCGAGACCGGGCTCAGTGTGGACCAGCACGACCTCCTGGACCGGCGGGTGGGGGTGGCCGCCGGCGCCGGGCCCGCCGACTACCGGCGCTGCGACACCGTCTTCCACATCACCCTGGCCCAGCTGACCGGCTCGGAGTGGGCGGCCGCCGCCCTCACGGACGCGCGGATGCGCATCAACCAGCTCATGGACGCGGCACCGCCGTCCGAGGGCGGACTGGCGGCCAGTGACGGCGAGCACCGGCGGATCGTCGGTGCGGTGCGGGCGCGCGACCCCGAGGCGGCGCGGCTGGCCCTGGGCGGGCACCTGGCCCGGGTGGAACGGCGGCTACGGGAGCTGTTCACCTGAGCGCGCGGGGCCCGCGCGGGGCGCCGGTGTGACCGGGTGCGATCACTGTCTCACCATGCGGGACGATCGCGCGCCGCGAGGAGGCTCCGTATGTCCGATCAGACAAACAGCCCTCGGCGTCGATGGCCGAGTGGACAATTCTGCCTGGTCAAGAACTCGACCAGGTCTCGACCGGGTGTTGTTTCGCACACAGGGCATTGTGGTCCGGGCTACCAACCGTGATGATCGCCCTGTTCTTCGTCATCAGCGCTTAGCGGCCGAACGTCGCCGTTCTTCAGGGAAAGGAGGAGACGGTTGAATCCCGACTCCTTGGTCGGACCGATCGTGACCTTCGTGATCTATCTCGGCCTCATGGTCGCGATGGCTGTGTACTTCTACAGCCGCACGCAGTCGCAGTCCGACTTCGTCCTGGGCGGCCGCAAACTCGGCAGTCTGGTCACCGCCCTCAGCGCCAACGCCAGTGACTTCAGCGGCTGGCTCCTGATGGGCCTGCCCGGTGCCATCTACATGTCCGGTCTCGGGGAGGCCTGGATCGCCGTCGGACTCGCCTCCGGCTTCCTCGGCAGCTGGATTCTCATCGCACCGCGCCTGCGGGTGTACACCGAACGCGTCACCGACTCCCGGCACGGGGGCGAGTCGGACTCGCTCACCCTCTCCTCCTTCCTGGAGAACCGGTTCAACGACCGCACGCGCCTCCTGCGCGCGGTCTCGGCGATCGTCATCATCGTCTTCTACTTCTTCTACGTCGCCTCCGGCATGACCGCGATGATGTCGCTGTTCGACCAGGTCTTCGGGCTCAATCCGGAGCTGGCCGTGCTCATCGGCCTCGGCATCGTGGTCGCCTACACGGTCATCGGCGGCTATCTCGCGGTCTCCGTGACGGACGTGGTGCAGGCGATGATGATGTGGCTGGCCCTGCTCATCGTTCCCGTCGTCGCCATCAGCGTCGTGGGCGGCCTCGGCGGGGTCGTCGACGGCGTCAACGCCAAGGGCGAGAACCTGATGTCGGCCTTCGGCGGCTCGTCCCTGGCCGACGGCGCCTGGGTCTCCGCGGAGACGCTCGGCTGGGTCGTCATCGCCTCCGGTCTGGCCTGGGGCTTCGGCTACTTCGGCCAGCCGCACATCCTCTCCCGCTACATGGGCATCCGCTCCCTCCGGGACATTCCGAAGGCCGCGACCATCAGCGTTTCCTGGGCGGTCACCGCCATGGCGCTCGCGCTGATCGTCGGATTCGTCGGCATCGCCTACTTCGACACGCCGCTGGACGACCCCGAACAGGTCTTCCCCCGCCTCATCGACGCCCTGATGAACCCGTGGGTCGCGGGCTTCCTGCTGGCCGCGATCCTGGCGGCGGTCATGAGCACCGCCGACTCCCAGCTGTTGGTGGCCTCCTCCGCCATCACCGAGGACGTCTACCGCGCCTACTTCAACAAGGACGCCAGCCCCAAGCTGCTCATGTGGCTCAGCCGCCTGGCCGTCGTGGTGGTGGCCGTGGTCGCGGCGCTGGTCGCCCTCTATGGAGACCAGTCCGTCATGGGCCTGGTCGGCTACGCCTGGGCGGGCTTCGGGGCGGGCTTCGGTCCGGTGCTGCTCTTCGCCCTGTTCTGGCGCCGGATGACCTGGGCGGGCGCTCTGGCGGGCATGGTCGTCGGTGCCACGGTCGCCATCGTCTGGGAGTCCCTGGGCGAGTGGTTCTCCGGCACCGCGGTGTACGCCGTCATGGCCGCCCCCTCGGACGCGGTGCTCATGAACGCGTTCGGCGACTTCGTGGTGGGTTTCGTCGGCATCTACGCGATGGTCCCCGCCGTCCTCCTGAGCGTGCTGTGCATCCTGGCCTTCAACGGTCTGGGCAGGGTCAGCAAGCACATGGAGGAGGACTTCGACCGCATGCGTGACGAGGTCAGGGCCGGCGGCCGGGACGAGGAGCCGCAGACCGTCTCCTGACACCCCTCCCACGGGACCCGCGGCGTTCCCCGGAACGGGCCGCGGGTCCCGTAACGAAAGGCTTCCGTGCCCGTGTCACGTTCGGCACGGGCACGCTCGCGCTCTGGCGCGGCACCGCCCAGAACGGTAGAACGGTCACATGTCGTCACTGACGGAACACCCGGCCGCCTGGACCCGCACCGACGTCCCCCGGGGGCTGGGGGTGGGAGCCGTGCTGCCCGACCCCGACGGTCACCGGCTGGAGGCCGGGGAGACCGTGGTGGAGGGGGAGGAGCGCTTCTTCGTGCGCTTCACCGTTCGCACGGACCTGGCGTGGACGACGCGCGAGGTCCGCGCCGAGGTGCTCTCCGCCTCCGGCCCCCGGGCGGTCACGCTCCGGGCCAGGGAAGGCCGCTGGAGCGACGGGGACGGCCGACCCCTCCCCGAGCTCGTGGGCTGCCTGGACGCCGACGTCGCCGCCACCCCGCTCACGAACACGCTGCCCATCCGGCGCCTGGGCCTGCGGCCGGGGGAGCACCGCGACATCACGGTCGCGTGGATCGACGTCCCCTCCCTGCGGGTCCGCCGTGTCCGTCAGCGCTACACCCGCCACCCGGCGGAGGACGGGCTGGAGCGGTACACCTACCGCGACCCCCTCCACGGGGAGTACCGGCTGTCCGTGGACGGCGACGGGGTCGTGGTCGACTACGAGCGGTTCGCCGAGCGCCTGCGCGCGTAGGCCTGACCACGTGGTGAAGCGCTCCGTGCCACGGGTGATAATCGGTGGACCACGCACCAGAGGCAGGGAGCTCCCGTGACCGAGACCGAGCTGGACGAACAGCGCCGTGAGATCATCCGCGACCTGGGGGTCCCCGAGCACCTCGACGTCGACGCAGAGATCGAGCGCCGCGTGGCCTTCCTCGCGGAGCGGCTCACCACGAACGGTTCCCGGGCCCTGGTCCTCGGGATCAGCGGGGGCGTGGACTCGCTCACCGCCGGGCGCCTGTGCCGCCTGGCCGTCGACCGGGCCCGCGAGAGCGGGCACGAGGCCGAGTACGTGGCCGTCCGCCTGCCCTACGGGACCCAGGCCGACGAGGAGGACGCGACCCGGGCCGTGGAGTTCGGAGCGCCGGACCGCTGCCTGACCGTGGACGTGCGTCCGGCCACGGACGCCATGGCGGCCTCCCTCACCCGGGCCGGGGTGACCCACGAACACGCCTTCGCCGAGGACTTCGTCGTCGGCAACGTCAAGGCGCGACAGCGGATGATCGCCCAGTACGCGATCGCGGGGGCCGCGCGCGGCCTGGTGGTCGGCACCGACCACGCCGCCGAGGCGGTCACCGGCTTCTTCACCAAGTACGGTGACGGCGGGGTCGACCTGGTCCCCCTCGCCGGTCTGACCAAGCGCCGGGTACGCGCCGTGGCCGCCAGGCTGGGTGCCCCGAAGGACCTGGTCGAGAAGGTGCCCACCGCGGACCTGGAGACGCTCACCCCGCAAAAGCCCGACGAGGAGGCGCTCGGGCTGACCTACGATCAGATCGACGACTTCCTCGAGGGCCTGCCGGTCGCGGACGATGTGGTCCGCGCGCTCGTGGAACGCTACGGTGTGACCGCCCACAAGCGGGCTGTGCCCACCGCTCCCTGACCCCTCGCGGCCCACCGCTCCCACCGGATTCGGGCCGGTCATCCCCTCCGGTGACGCGAACACCCCCGCGCCCCAAGGGAACCAGAGGACACGGTAGTGCTGGCACCACCCCAGAGGGGTGGGCTGGCCGCCGGGGGAGAGGGTGCCCAGCGCCCTCGCGGCCCCCCGCGCCCCGAACCTAGGGTCGATACCAGCGATGCGCCACCACGTGCCCGACCGCGCGCTCGGCTGCGGGCACCCGTGGTGAGGGCGCGCGTCGGCCCGAGCCGGTCCCGTCGGGGCCGCGCGGACCGGATGGCGCGCGCGGGCACGGAAGGCGTGCACGGCCCCCGGACTCCGGGAAAGACCAAGGAGCGACAATCCATGACCCTGATCGCCGATCCCGCGAACGCGGGCGGGGACCGGACCCCGGCCCCCTCCGCGGCTCCGGCGGCGGGCATGCCCCGTCCCAGAGGACGTGACCGCTTCCTCGACGCCCTGCGCCTGTTCGTGATGGTCCTGGTGGTCGTCCAGCACTGGTGGCTGCCGGTGCTGACCGTGCAGTCCGAGGGGGACCTCGCGGCGACCAGCGTCCTGAGCACGCCGGGAGGGTTCGCGCTCACCTGGGTCTCCCAGGTCATGCCGCTGATCTTCTTCGTGGGCGGCGCGGCCAACCTGATCAGCTGGCGTTCGGCCCGGGGAAGGGGGGAGTCGGCCCCGGTCTGGTGGGCCAAGCGGCTGCGGCGACTGGCCTGGCCGGTGGTGCCCCTCGCGGTGGTGTGGATTCTCGCCTCGCACCTGGCGGTGCTGGGCGGAGCCCCCCAACAGCCGGTCCTGGTCGGCGCGGGCGCCGCGGGCATGGTGCTGTGGTTCCTGGCCGTGTACGTGCTGGTGGTGGTGGCGACCCCCGTCCTGGTCGCCGCCCAGGAGCGGTTCGGCTGGTGGGTCCCGGCGGCCCTGCTCCTCGGTGCCGTGGTCGTGGACCTGAGCCGGTTCGGTTTCGGGGTCGAGGCCTTCGGCTTCCTGAACGTGGCCTTCGTCTGGCTGGCCGTGCACCAGCTCGGGTTCCGATACGCGACGGCATCGATCCGCCGCCCGCACGCGGTGTGGATGACCGGGGTCGGCGCCGTCACCGCCGTGGTCCTGGTGTACGTGGGCCCCTACTCGCTGAACATGACGGGTGTGTTCGCCGCCGAGACCTCGAACGTGGCCCCGCCGACCCTGGTGCTGGCCGCGCTGGGCGCCGTGCAGGTCGGTGTGGCGATGCTCCTGCGGGACCGGATCTCCGCGTGGTCGGACCGGACCGGCCCGGCGCGGATGCTGGACCGCGTGTCGCCCCAGTTGATGACGGTGTACCTGTGGCACATGCTGCCGATCTCGGTGGTCGCGGGGGCGGTCGTGTACGGGCTGGGGATCGACACCCCCGAACCGATGACCGGCCTGTGGCTGCTGTGGGGCGTGCTCGGGGTGGCGGTCCTGCTGCCGCTCCTGCTGCCGTTGGCCCACTGGGCGGTGCGTTTCGAGGAGCCACCCAAGGTCCTGCGGGGCGACCCGGGCCTGGTCCGCGTCCTGGTCGCGGCGGCGCTGATCGGCGGCGGGCTGCTGGCCCTGACCGTGGCCGGTCTGGGCTTCGGCCTCGCCCCGGTGCTGGGCCTGGTCGCCGTCGTGTCGGGTCTGCTGCTGACCGCCGCCCCGCGTTCGCGCCCGGTCGCCGGGTCAACGGGGGCACAGCTTTTGCCCAGTTTCCTGGTCCGACCCGGTGGCCGGGACGGTTACCTCGGGTAGACCGGTGGGATGAACCCCAGGCACATCGCGTTCGAGCGGCGCGGCAGCGGTCGCCCGGTCCTCCTGCTGCACGGCCTCGGCGACCGCAGACAGAGTTGGAAGTCGGTGTCGCCCAGGCTGACCGACCGCTTCGAGGTGGTCAGCCTGGACCTCCCGGGGTTCGGCGACTCCCCGGCGCCGGAACTGCGCCAACCCTACGACGTGCACAGCCTGGTGCGGGTGGTGCGGGAGTTCTGCGAGCTCCACGGCCTGGAGCGCCCGCACCTGGCCGGCAACTCCCTGGGCGGTTCCATCGCCCTGGAACTGGGGGTCCAGGGGGTGGCCGGGTCGGTGACGGTGTTCTCCCCGGCCGGGTTCTCCGACCGGTTCGCCCGCTGGGGCATGCGCACCGTGGGCGCGGTGGCCAACCTCGCCACGCACCTCCCCATGCCGCTGAAGGAGCGGCTCGCCGACACCGCTCCCGCGCGGGCCGCCGCCCGGATCGCCCTGCGCGGCGACCCCTCCTCGCCGGAGGCCAAGGCGACCCGGTTCGGTATCCAGGGGCTCACCCCCGGGGCGCCCTACGTGCGCATGGTGCCGAGGATCGCCGACTACGACTTCACCCCGCGTCCGATCCACTGCCCGGTGACCATCGCGTGGGGGGACCGCGACCGGACCCTGCTGCCGTCGAGCGCGGACAACGCCCACCGGCGGGTGCCCAACGCGCGCATGGTCTCGCTGCTGGGGGTCGGGCACATCCCGATGGCCGACGACCCCCTCAGCGTGGCCGACCAGATCCGGTGGACGTGCACCGCCGCCGACCGCTCCCCGGGCGGAGCCTTTCCCGGGACGCGCGGCGCGGGATAGCGTTACGCCCGCAACGACCCCCTGAGGAGGCACTGGTTTGACCACTTCGACACGCCCGTCCCCGGGTTCCCCCGCGTGGTTGGGGGCCGAGGAGCACCGTCTGGTCGACTTCGCCCTCGGCGCGGCTGTCCCGGACGGGTTCGGCTGGCTGGACGCCCGGGGCGCCACCGAGCCCGACCGTCCCACGGAGACCTGGATCACCGCGCGCATGACGCACGTGTTCTCGCTGGCGCACCTGCGGGGCGACGCCCGCGCGGCGGAGCTCGCCGACCACGGGCTGGCCGCGCTCGACGGCCCTCTGCGCGACGCCGACCTGGGGGGCTGGTTCGACGCGGTACCGGAGGAAACGGCCACCGCCAGCGACCGGGAGCGCTCCCAGAAGCGTCCGGACAAGTCCGCCTACCCGCACTCCTTCGTGGTCCTGGCGGCCTCGTCGGCGACCCTCGCCCGGCGCCCCGGTGCCCGGGACCTGTTGCACGAGGCCCTGAGGGTGTTCGACACGCACTTCTGGGAGCCGGAGGCGGACTGCGTCCGGGAGAGCTGGGACGCGGGCTGGACCGTCACCGAGCCCTACCGGGGCGCCAACAGCGCCATGCACTGGGTGGAGGCGCTCCTGGCCGCCGCCGACGCCACCGGCGACACCGGGTGGACCCGTCGCGCCCTGGCCGTGGCCGAACGCCTCGTCCGCGGCGTGGCCGCGGAGCACGACTGGCGCCTGCCCGAGCACTTCACCCCGGACTGGCGGCCGCTGCCCGACTACAACCGGGACCACCCCGACCACCCCTTCCGCCCCTACGGCAGCACCACGGGCCACCTCCTGGAGTGGGCCCGCCTCCTCCTCCACCTCGAACTCGCCCTGGAGCGCGCGGGGGAGGACGCCCCGGCCTGGCTGCGCGCCGACGCCGAGCACCTCTTCTCCAACGCCGTCCGGCGGGGCTGGAACGTGGACGGAGCGGAGGGTTTCGCCTACACCCTGGACTGGGAGGACCGTCCGGTGGTGCGCCAGCGCATGCACTGGGTGACCGCCGAGGCCACCATGGCCGCGTGGGCCCTGGCCCTGCGCACCGGGGAGGACTCCTACACCGAGTGGTACGAGCGCTGGTGGGACTACGCCGACCGCTGCCACGTGGACCGCGAACACGGCAGCTGGCGGCACGAACTCGACCCCGGCAACCGCCCCTCGGGTTCGGTCTGGGCGGGCAAACCGGACGTCTACCACGCCTACCAGGCCACCCTGATGCCGCAGGTCGGGTTCTCGACCTCCGTGGCGGCGGCCCTGACCGGTGACGGAGGACGGCGATGAGCGAGGAGGCACGGCGCACCGGCCCCGAGGACGTGTCGCCGGACCGGGGCGGCACCCGAACGCCCCGGCTGGTGGTGGTCGGGGAGAACGTCATGGACCTGCTGCCCACCCGGCACGGCCCCGACGTGCTGAGGGCCGCGCCGGGCGGTGGCCCGGCCAACACGGCGCTGGCCGCCGCCCGTCTGGGAACACCCACGCGTCTGCTGGCCCGGATCGGCGCCGACGGCTTCGGCGAGCTCGTCCGCGCTCGCCTCCTGGCCGGGGGCCTGGACCCCGCCGGTCTGGTCCGGGCCGAGGAGCCGACCGCCCTCGCGCTGGCCACGCTCGGCGCGGACGGATCGGCACGGTACGACTTCCGGATGGACGACGCGGCCGACTGGCGGTGGGCGCCCGGCGAGCTCCCCGACACCCTGGAACCCGGTATCCGGGCCCTGCACGCCGCGTCGATCGCCCTGTTCCGGGATCCGGGGGCCACGCGGATCGAGGAGCTGCTGCGCCGTGAGCACGGCCGCGGCCGGGTGACGGTCTCCCTGGACCCCAACATCCGTCCGGACGCGGTCGGGGACCCGGAGCGGGCCCGGGCCCGCGCGCTGCGGCACGCCGCCCACGCCCACGTGGTCAAGGCCAGCGACGAGGACCTGGCCTACCTGTATCCGGGCCTCGCCCCGGAACGGGCGGCGCACGCCCTGGCAGCGCTCGGTCCGGCCCTGGTCGTGGTCACCCTCGGCGGGGACGGCGCGTTCGCCCTCTCGCACGGTGTGGAGGCGGCCGTTCCGGCGCCGAGCGTGGAGGTCGCGGACACCGTCGGCGCGGGCGACTCCTTCATGGGGGCCCTGCTGCACCGTCTCGACCTGGACGGGAGGTTGGGCGAACGGCCCGGGAGCCGTCTGGCGGGGCTGACCGAGGACGACCTGGTGGGGCTGCTGACGCACGCCGTCACCGCGGCCGCCCACACGGTCACCCGGGAGGGCGCCGACCCGCCGACCGCCGAGGAGCTCCGGGCGCTCCTGGGCGGGTAGCCGGTCGTGCCGGGGAGGGGCCCGCCCTCCCCACCGCGACCGTTCGGCGACCGGTTGCGGATCGGACGCCCCGGGCCCGGTTCGCCCGGGCCCTCGACGCGGTGTCAGAGCGGCGGGTGTCCGACCGGGGAGACGGTTCCCAGGCCCTCGCGGGTCTGGGCCACCACGTGGTCCACCACGTCGGTCATCCGCTCCCGCCGCGCGTAGGCGACGCGCTGGCGGTGCGCGCCCGAGCCCAGGGTCAGGACGCGGTCGAGCAGTGAGGACACCAGGTCGGTGTCCCCGGAGACGGCCAGTCCGGGCAGGGCGGCCCGGCGGACCCGTTCCATGGCGGCGCTCGCCGTGAGGGCCTCGCCGGTCAGCGGGTCGGGGACCACCCCCTCCAGCCCCTCCTTCGCCGCCCGCCACACGGCGGCCCGCAGGGTGTGGGTGCTGACGGCGGGCGCGGGGACGCCGCTGCGCACGTCCACCAGCACCCGCGCCGCCAACCCCCGGGTGAGAGCGGCGAACAGCAGGGCCTCCTCGGCGGTGGCGGCCACGTCGCCCACCCGGATCTCCAGGGTGGGCAGGTGGTCGGAGAGGCGGATGTCCCAGTAGACCATGTGGCGGTCCAGGATCGCCCCGGTCGAGGTCAGCCCCTGGACGGCGCTCTCGTGCTCCTTGACCGTGCGCATCAGGGGCGGCGGACCGGCCGAGGGGAGCCGGTTCCAGGTGACCGTGCGCCAGCTGGCGTGGCCGGTGTCGCGTCCGGACTGGAAGGGCGAGTTGGCGGCCAGCGCGACCAGGAAGGGCAGCCAGCGGCGCAGGTGGTCGCTGACGGCCACGGCGGTGGCCGGGTCGGGGACGCCGACGTGCACGTGGCAGCCGCAGACCACGTGGGAGTCGCGCAGCGCTCCGAAGTGCGAGGCGATGGCCGAGTAGCGGTGGCCCTCGCTGACGTCCGCCGACGAGGGGTCTCCCAGGACGGGTGTACCGGTGGCGGCCACGGCCAGGCCCGCGTCGTCGGCGGCCCGGTGGAGTTCCTCCCTGGCGGTCACCAGGAACGCGTACGCCTCCTCCGAGGTGGTGCACACGGGGCTGTTGGCCTCCACCTGGGTGCGGGTGAACTCACCGCACAGGTGCGGGCCGAAGGTCCGGACACGGGACAGGACGTCGGGGGCCCGGGAGAGGATGCGGCGGGTGCGCGGGTCGACGACGAAGAACTCCTCCTCCACACCGAACGTCAGGGGTCGGTTCGCGCCGCCGACGGGTATGCGTCGGTCGTCCGCTGTCAGGGAGCGGTTCTCCATACGGGTCCTCCGGCTGTCCGATCCAGTGCGTCCCGCACTGGATATCCCGGGCCGGGACGGCCGCGACAGTGTCCCGCAGTGGACAAAAAGGTATCTAAAGAGCCGTTTGTGTCGATGGTCTGGATCGCGGGAGGGCGCCGACCGTGCGTTGCGTCCTGACTACCTGGACGGACGCGGTGGGGGTTCCGATATCACGCCGGAAGGGTGACTGGAGTCACTCTTTCGGAGCGGAGGTCCTCAAAGGGCCACCGTCTCCTCATGCGACCCCCCTCTCCCGGAAGGCACCTGAGAACCACCAGTACCCCCGTGCCCGACCGCCACGCGCGGCTCGGGGCGGGTATCAGTGAAACGACCAGTGTGTACCTCCACACCTGCCGGATCGGGGCGGCGCTGTGCGAATGTGATCAGCGTGACGGAACGGGACAGGGAGCCCCAGAGCGTACGCCTCCGGGGACGGGACACGGAGCGCGGGGCCCTGGCCGATGCCCTGGGCGACGCGAGGTCGGGCCGGGGCACGGCCCTCCTCCTCACGGGCGGGCCGGGCCGGGGACGGAGCCTCCTGCTCGACCACGCGCACGACACCGCAGGGGACTTCACCGTCCTCCGCGTGGCCGGAGTCCGCACCGAGACCGACCTCCCCTGCTCGGGTCTCCAACGCCTCCTGCGCCCCGTCCTGTCCGGGCTCGACCGCCTCCCGGCCTCCCAGCGCGACCTTCTGCGCGAGGCCCTCACCCGAGGCGTCCTCACCGCCGCCGACCGCTACCCGCTCTACACCGCTGTGCTCGAACTCCTCTCCGAGGCGAGCGCGGAGCGACCCCTCCTCCTGTGCGTGGACGACGCCGAACTCCTCGACCCCGCCTCCCTCGACGCCCTGGCGTTCGCCGCCCGGCGACTCACGGGGACCCGGATCGCCGCGGCGTTCACCGCCCGGGACGGGCACACCGCGCCCACCGAGCCCGGTCCGGTCCCCGGGGTGACCGAGCTCGTCCTCGCCCCGCTGGAGGACCGCGCGGTCCACGACCTGCTCACCGACCGCGCCCCCGCCCAGCTGTCGCCCCGGGTCCGGGAGGAACTGGTCCGCGCGGCGCACGGCAACCCCGCCGCCGCCCTCGGCTTCCTCTCGACCCTGAGCCCGGAGCAGGTCCGGGACCGGGAACCCCTGCCGGAACCCCTTCCGTTGGCGGCACGGCTGCGTTCGGCTCTGCTCGCCCCGTACGAGGAACTCCCAGAGGGAGCCCGAAGGCTGCTGTTGCTCGGCGCGTTGGCCGACGCACCCCCGGTCCACCAGCTCCTGGACGCCGACCGCGACCCCGAACCGCACGCGCCCTCCCGGACCGGACCGGCCCCCTCGGTGTCCACCCTCGAACCGGCCGAGGAACGCGACCTGGTGCGGGTGGACGGCGACACCCTGGTTTTCCTCGACCCGCTTCTCCGAGAGGCCGTGGTCCAGGGCGCCCCGGCGGGCCGTCTGCGCGGGGCCCACCGCGCCCTGGCCGGGGTGACCGACCGCGAGCACGCCCCCGTCGAGTTCGCCCGGCACGCCGCCTGTGGTGCCGAGGCGCCCGACGCGGAGCTCGCCGACCGGATCTCGGCCGCGGCCCGGCGGGCCAAACACCTGTCCGGCCCCCTCGCCGCCTCCCGCACCCACGAGCGCGCCGCCGCGCTCAGCCCCGACCCCGACGAACGCGCCTGCCGTCTGGCCACTGCCTCCCACGAGTCCCACCTCGCGGGCGAACCCGAGCGCGCCGCGCGGTTGCTGGCGCGGGCCCGACCTCTCGTGGTGTCCGACCGCCGCCGGGCCGTGGTCGACCTCATCGAGGCCGAGTTCCAGACGTGCGACTCCAACGCCATCGACTCCGCCGAACGGTTGTACGCCGCCGGACGCGACCTGATCCCGCACGACCGCTGGCTCGCCCTGCGCGCCCTGGTCCGCTCCGCCGACAGCGCCTCCTACGCGGGGGACCCGGTCCGCCACGCCCGGGCCGCGGAGCTCGCCGTCCCCCTGGTCCGCCCGGACGATCCGCCCTCGATGCGGTTGATCGCCGCCTTCCTGGAGGGGTGCACGGTCTCGTTCCGGGGCGACTACGTGAACTCCACGCCGCTGCTGCGTGAGGCGATCCGGCTCTCAGACGGGATGACGGCCCCCTCGGAGCTGGTGTGGGCCGGGATCTGCGGCCTCCGCCTCGGGGACGCCCCCTTCGTCCGCACCGCCACCTCCCGGGCGGCGGAGTCGGCCCGCTCCCGAGGGGAACTCGTGTTCGTCCCCTCCGCGTTGGCCTTCCTCGTCTTCTCCGAGTTCTGGAGCGGGCGCTTCCCGTCCGCCGCCGGGACGGCGCTGGCGGGCCTGCGCGCCTCCCGCGAGTCCGGCCAGTCCATCTGGGAGGCCCAGAACCTAGCCGCCCTGGCGATGGTCGCCGCCATTCAGGGCGACGTCGACACCTGCCGTATCCGGGCGCGGGCGGTGGCCGCCCAGGCGGGAGAGAAGAGCCTCGGCCTGCCCTCCGCCCTGGCCTCCTGGGCCCAGGCCGTCCTCGAACTCTCACGGGGCAACGCCGCCGACGCCTTCTTCCGTCTGCGTTCCCTGGTCCACGCCGGTCCCGGACACGGGCACCCCACCATGCGCCTGGTCACCGCGCCGCACTTCGTGGAGGCGGCGGTCCGCACGGGCAAGACCGGGTGGGCCCGCGCCTCCCAGGCCGGGTACCGGGGCTGGGCCGAGGCCGTGGGGAGCCGGAGCGCCCTGGCCCTGGCCGCGCGGGGGGACGGCCTGCTCACCACCGGAGAGGAGGCGGTCGACCACTTCGAGGCCGCGCTCGACCTGCACCGGGCCTGCGGGGACGACGACGTCGAACACGCGCGCACCCAGCTGCTCTTCGGCGCCTCCCTACGGAGGTCGCGCCTGCCCGGGCGTGCCCGGGAGCACCTGTACAACGCGCTGGAGACCTTCGAGCGCTTCGGCGCCCGGCTGTGGGTCAGGCAGACCCGCGCGGAGCTGCGCGCCATCGGTACCGCCGAACGCGGCCCGCAGACCCCGGCGACGAGTGACCTGACCGCCCAACAGCAGCAGATCGCCCAGCTGGTGGCGGAGGGGGCGACCAACCGCGAGGTGGCCGCGCACATGTTCATCAGCCCGCGCACCGTGGAACACCACCTGCGCGGCATCTTCCGCAAGCTCAACATCAGGTCCCGGGTGGACCTGGCCCGACTCCTGAACTGACCACACGGGCCGGACACGACGGGCGTCCGGGAGCCCGTCGCGTCGACCGGTTGATACCAACTGGTCGGTATGAGACCCCGGCACGTCGCCGGAGAGAGGCAGCCATGGCAACGACCGCACCGGAACACCTTCTGACAGCCGACGGGGTGACCGTGCGCTTCGGAGGACTCACCGCGCTCGACGACATCGGACTCCGGATCGACCCGGGCTCCGTCGTCGGTCTCATCGGACCCAACGGAGCCGGGAAGACCACCCTGTTCAACGTCCTGTCCGGGGTGCTGCGCCCTACCAGGGGAACCGTCTCGTGGAAGGGGGCGCCGCCGCCCGGCAGACGCACCCACCACCTGGCCAGGGCCGGGATCGCCCGGACCTTCCAGGGCCTCAACCTCTTCCCGATGACGACCGTCATCGAGAACGTGATGGTGGGCGCCGACCGCCTCGCCAGGGGCGGAGCGTTCTCCCTCGTCAGCGGCCTGGGACGACACCACAGTGACGAGAGGGATCTCAGGGACCGGGCCATGGCCGCGCTGGAGCGCTTCGGCGTCGCGGAGCACGCCCACCGCCTGCCGCCCACCCTGCCCTACGGGGTGCAGAAGCAGGTCGCCCTCGCCCGGGCCTGTGTGGGCGAACCCGAGCTCCTCCTCCTGGACGAGCCCGCCAGCGGACTCTCCGGTCGGCAGACCGCCGAACTGGGCGAGCGGATTCGCGGGTTCGGCCAGGACATGGCGGTGGTCCTCGTCGAGCACCACATGGACCTGGTCATGGCCGTCTGCGACCGCGTCCTGGTCCTCGACTTCGGCAGGATCATCTCCAGCGGCACCCCCGAGGAGGTGCAGGCGGACCCCGCCGTCACCCGCGCCTACCTGGGCACCTCCGACACCCCGGCCACGGGTCCCGACGACGCGAACGGGGCCCGCCGATGACCCGCACGCCCCTGCTCACCATCGAGGACCTCAGCGCCTCCTACGGCGCCGTCCGCGCTCTCGACAGCGTCAGCCTCACCGTCCCCGAACGCGGGCTCTGCGCCGTCCTCGGCGCCAACGGCGCGGGCAAGACCACCCTTCTGCGGACCCTCACCGGCCTGCACCGCGCGGGTTCGGGCCGCGTCCTGCTCGCGGACGAGGACATCACACGGCTGCCCACGGAACAGGTCGTCACCCGGGGCCTGGCCCACGTGCCCGAAGGAGGCGGGGTGGTGGTCGAACTCACCGTGGAGGAGAACCTGCGCCTGGGCTCGCTGTGGCGCGCAGACCGGCGCGACCGCACCACCCTCGACCAGGTCATGGACCTGTTCCCACCTCTGGCGGAGCGCCGGACCAGGGCCGCCGCCACCCTCTCCGGAGGAGAGCGGCAGATGCTCGCCATCGGGCGCGCGCTCATGGCCCGGCCCCGGGTGCTGCTCCTCGACGAACCCTCGCTGGGCCTCGCGCCCCTGATCACGCGGCGCATCCTCGGCCTGCTCCGCGACCTGCGCGACCGCACCGGCCTCACGGTCGTCCTCGTGGAACAGAACGCCGCCGGGGCCCTGTCGGTGACCGACCACGGTTACGTCCTCAACCAGGGGCGCGTCGTCGCGGAGGGGCCCTCCGCCGAACTCCTGGCCGACGACCGCACGCGCCACGCCTACCTCGGCTTCTGAGGGAGACCCCCATGAACTACTTCGTCACCCTGACCCTCAACGGGCTGGCCTCCGGCGCGGCCTACGCGGCACTGGCGCTGTCCCTGGTGATCATCTACCAGGCCACCCGGCTGGTGAACTTCGCCCAGCCCGCCCTCGCGCTGCTGTCCGTCTACACCGCCTACACGGTCACCCAGCTCACCGGCTCCTACTGGCTCGGGTTCGCCGCGGCCCTGACCGCCGGGCTGCTGGTCGGCGCCTTCGTGGAGCGGTTCATCGTCCGACCCATCGCCCGCACCTCCCAGCTCAACGCCATCATCGTCACCCTCGGGCTCCTCCTGGTCGTCCAGGGCGGGGTCGGCATGATCTGGGGCAACGAACAGCACGGCTTCCGCTACGCGTTCAGCTACGTGGGGCGCTTCGCCCCCTCGGACGCGTTCGCCCTGGCCTCCGTGGCGACGGCCGCCGTCCTGCTGTTCGTCCTGTACCGGTTCACGCCCCTCGGCCTGCGGATGCGCGCCGCCGCCTTCCACCCGGAGGCGGCCAGGCTCAGCGGAGTGCGGGTCGGACTCATGCTCACGGCGGGCTGGGGCATCGCCTCCCTCATCGGCGCGCTGGCGGCCATGCTCGCCGGGCCGCCGTTCATCTCGCCGAACGTCTTCGACGTCGTGTTCGTCTTCGGGATCACGGCGGCGGTGGTGGGCGGACTCGACAACCCGTTCGGCGCCGTCGTCGGCGGCCTGCTCATCGGCCTCGGCATGTCGTACGTGTCCGGGTTCCTCGGCCCCGAACTCGCGACCCTCGCCGCCCTCGTCATCGTCGTGGCCGTCCTGAGCGTGCGCCCCGACGGCATCCTCTCCCGACCGACCGCCCGAAAGGTCTAGCCCGTCATGCCCCTGCCCGTCCGCCATCTGCTCCTGGCCGCCCTCGGCCTGGCCGCCGTCGCCGGGCTGCTGTCCGTGACCGGCGACCTCACCGCCCTGCGGATCGCCGCCGTGGGGTACACCATGCTCGCCGTCGCCGGGCTCCAACTGCTGGTCGGCGGCTCCGGACAGGTCTCCCTGGGCCACGGCGCGTTCATGATGATCGGCGCCTATTCCATGGCACTGCTGGTCCTGCACCAACCGGCCCTGCCCCTGGCCGCCAACCTCGGCGTCATCGTCGCGGTGTCCGTCGTGGCGGGCGTCGCGGTCGGCGCCGCCACCGCGCGGCTGCACGGCCCCTACCTGGCCGGGGCCACCCTCATCCTCGCCGTCGGCCTGCCCGGTCTGGCCCACCGGTTCCACGCCTTCCTCGGCGGCAGCAACGGCCTCAACATCCGCACCGCCGGAGCCCCGCCGATCCTCGACGGGCTCGTGACCACCAGCGAGTGGCGGGCCCTGGTCGTGTGGACCACGGTCGTCCTCGGCCTGGCCGTGCTCGCCACGATCTCCGCGGGACGCCTCGGCCGCCGTATGCGCGCGATCCGGGACGACGAGACCGCCGCCGCCATGGCGGGGGTCCCCGTGGGTGCCACCAAGGTCGTCGCGTTCGTGATCGCCTCCACCGCGGGCGGTCTGGCCGGAGGCCTCCAGGCCTACGTGCTCGGCACCGTCACCCCCGGCAGTTTCACCCTGGTGCTCTCACTGACCCTGCTCGCCGCCCTGGTGCTCGGCGGAATCGGCAGCCTGTGGGGCGCCCTGTGGGCCTCGATCGCCATCGTCTACCTGGACGTGTGGGCCACCGACCTCGCACGGGCCGCGGACCTGGGACGCGATGTCGAGAACAACCTGCCGGTCGTGTTCTTCGGCGTCGTCCTCATCCTCGTCCTGCGGTTCTGGCCCCTCGGCGTCCACGGCGCCCTCCGCGACCTCGGAGCCCGACTCCGGGCCCGCACCCACCGCTCCTCGTGAACCCCCCACAGTGAAGGAGACTTCCATGCGAGAACACCGAATCCGGCTCCTCCTGGCCCCGGCCCTGGCCCTGGTCATGCTGGCCGCGGCCTGCTCGGGCGCGGGCGAGGTCGCCCAGGGCGCCGACGTCGACCTCGACGTGGCCCCCGGCGTGACCGACGACAGCGTCGTCATCGGGACCCACCAACCCCTCACCGGACCGGCCGCCCCCGGGTACCTGGCGGTCTCCCAGGGAGCGGGGGCCGTGTTCGACCACGTCAACGCCCAGGGCGGGATCAACGGGAGGCAGATCGACTACCGGGTCGAGGACGACGGCTACGACCCCGCCCGGACCATCGACGTCACCCGCCAACTGGTCATCCAGGACGAGATCTTCGCGATGGTTGGCGGCCTCGGCACACCCACCCACGGCGGTGTCCTCGACTACCTCAACGACGAGGGGGTGCCCGATGTCTTCCCCTCCTCGGGAGCCCTGGCCTGGAACAACACCGAGGAGCACCCGCTCACCTACGGCTGGCAGACCGACTACACGAAGGAAGCCAAGATCCAGGGCGAGTACATCACCGAGAACTTCCCCGGACAGCCCGTCGGGTACCTGTTCCAGAACGACGACGTCGGCGAGGACTCCCAGGCCGGGCTCGACCAGTACCTGTCCGACGAGGTCGTGGCCCGCGAGCACTACGAGTCCGACATCCCCGACCTGGGCTCGCAGATCGCCGAGCTGGAGAACTCCGGAGCGGAGGTGGTCGTCTGCTCCTGTATCCCGGCCTTCGTCGCGCTCGGCATGCTCGAATCGGCCCGGATCGGCTACGAGCCCCAATGGGTGATCTCCAGCATCGGCGGAGACACCGCCACGCTCCAGGCGCTGCTCACCGAGTTCACCGAGGACACCGACGCGGAGGGTGTGCCCGCCGACGCCTTCCTCGAAGGGGCGGTCGTGACGAGCTACATGCCGCGCGTGGAGGACGAGGACGACGAGTGGAGCCGCTTCTTCGTGAGCGTGTACGAGGAGTACGGAGACGGCGGGCCGCCCACCAACACGCACATGTTCGGCATGACGCAGGCCGTCATGTTCGCCCAGGTCCTGAAGTCGGCCGGGCGCGACCTCACGCGCCAGTCCCTGGTCGACGCCCTGGAGACCCAGGAGTGGCAGGGCCCCGGGCACACGCCCTTCTCCTCCAGCGGCGGTGACCACGGAGGCCACCAGGGCGTGTACGTCGTGCGGTACGAGGCGGGCGGCGCCATCGAGATGGTCCAGGAGGCCAGGGTGACCGACCGTGAGGGCGGTCCCGTGGAGGAGGTCGACTTCGAGCGGCTCTCCCCGCAGGACCTGCCCTTCCACGACTGACGGCCCAACGCCGGGAGCCGGAGCGCGCGGTCCGCGCGCTCCGGCTCCCCTGGGGCGGGCCACCGCCGGGGCGGTGCGTCCGGACCCGGGGGCCCGAACGCCGCCCCGGACATCCGACCGGTCTCCCCGGTCAGCCGCCGTGCGGGCAGGAATCCCGGTAGTCGGAGAAGTCGGTGCCGATCCCCGTCCGGGGCGGCGGGCACAGGAACTGCTCGTAGCGCTCGTCCTCGTCCACGAACCGCTTCAGCCACGAGATGCCGTACTTCGCGATGGTGGTGTTGGAGACGTTCGGCGCGAAGTGGCTCGCGCCGCGCAGCTCCAGGTAGGCGCGGTCCAGGGAACCGGGCAGGCTCTCGTACATCGGGATGGCGTGCGAACGGACCGACGCGGTGACGTCGTTCTGGGCTCCGACGACCAGCGTGGGCGTCTGTACGCTCGACCAGTTCTTCTGCGTGTGCCAGGGGGTCAGCGGGATCGCGGCGCGCAGCTCGGGCCGCGAGTCGACGGCGGCCAGTGTGCCGCCACCGCCCATCGAGTGCCCCATGACGGCCATGCGGTCACCGTCCACGCGGTCGCTCACCGCGCTGCGGTCGGCCAGGTAGTCCAGGGCGGCCTCCAGCTGGCGGCCCCTGCTGTTCGGCTGGTCGTACCGGGTGTTGGTGTCGATGGTGAACACCACGAAGCCCTGCGAGGCGAAGCGGTGCCCGTACCAGGACATGGACGTCTCACTGGCGGTGTACCCCGGGGCGACCACCACGCCGCCGAAGGTGCCCTGGGAGGTGTCGGTCGGGTAGTAGATGGTGCCGCCGCCGAAGCCGCGCACGAGCGAGGACACCGAGGTGGTCGCGGTGTCGAAGTGGCCTCGGGGCGCGGTGACGCTCTCCTCCGTCGGGTCCGGGCCCCGTTCGTGGGGGTTGGCGGCCTGGGCCGGTGCGACGGCGGCGCCGGCGCCGAACAGGGCCAGACCCACCACCAGGGCGGACTTCGCGGCGATCACCGCCGCCCAGGAGCGGGTGCGTGGCACCCGGGTGTCGCGGCGGGAGCGCGTGTCGCGGGGCGGCGGTGTGGGGGATTGGGGGGACCGGGGGTGGTCGGTTCGCACGTCGTCTTCCTTTTCTCGCAGCGGGAATCCACGGCACCGCGAACGCTGTGGTCCGTTCCTCTCCCGCTATTCGCGGGAGGAACTCGCCGGATTCGCATCCGTTTTCCGTGGGCGTGCGTTCACTATGAAGTCGAAGGTGTGAACCCGCATCCGTTGAACCACCAGTGCTCCGGGGGCCTGGTTCACACGTTCGAAAAGGAAGCTCCCCGATTCACCGGCCCAGACCGCGCCACCAACTCAGCAGCCTCCCGAGGATGTCCTCGGGAGGCTGCTCCTCCTCGGCCACCGCCGGGACCTGCTCCATCTGCTGGGTCTGGACGGCCGGAGGTTCGCTCGGACGCCCGGGGGTGAAGGTGACCGGCAGCTCCCGCACTCCGTGTAGGAACGGCGAGGGCAGCAGGCGGAGTTCCTCGGGCGGGACCGCGAGCCTCAGGCCGCCCAGGCGTTCCTGGAGCACGGTCACCCCGGTCGAGGCCACGAGGCGGCCCAGCGCGCGCGCCGGGCAGCTGTGCGGACCGGCGCCGAAGGTCAGGTGGGCGCGGCTGCCGCTGGACAGGCCCGTGTCCGGGTCCGAACGGCCCCGCTGCACGGCCGGGTCGCGGTGGGCCGCGTCGACCCCCAGGTACAGGGCGTCGCCCCTGCGCACCCGCGCGTTGCCGATCCGTACGTCCTGGAGCGCGATCCGCCCGGCCAGGAGCTGGAGGGGGCTCTCGTTCCACATGACGTGGTCGAGGAGGTCGTGCGTGGACAGACGGGCGTCCGTGTGGGCGGAGCGGATGCGGTCGTCGGTGAGCAACGTGCGCATGGTGTTGCCGATGAGGTGGGCGGTCATCATGTGGCTCGCGCTGACCACCAGGGACGCCGCGTACGCGACCTCCTCCATGGTGAGGTCGGCGGACCGTTCGAGCATCCAGCTGGTCAGGTCGTGCCCGGGCTGGGCGGCCTTGCGGGCGACCAGCCCGGCGAAGTACTGCTGGAGGCCGGTGATGGACTCCTCCGTGCGCTGGGAGTCCTCGCTGAAGATGACGGCGGTGAAGTCGTTCAGCATGTGGCCGTAGCTGTCGGGCAGACCGAAGAGCCGGTTCGCGACCAGTGCCGGGAGCATCTGGGCGTAGTCGCCGACGAGGTCGGTTCCGCCGTCCATGACGAACCGGTCGACCAGGCCGTCGGCGATCCGGTGCACGGTGCGGGCCATCGCGGTCATGTCGATCCTGGCCAGACCGTCCATGATCGGCGCGCGCAGCCGTGCGTGCTCGGCTCCGTCCGCGTAGAAGGCGTTGGGCAGCCAGGTCATCATCGCGACGGTGTTGTCGAGGTCGACGCGTCCCTCCGCGGCCTCCCGCCACTGGCGGGTGTCACGTGAGAACAGGTGCGGCTGCTGGAGGACGGCCAGGCTCTCCTGGTAACCGAGCAGAAGCCACGCGCGCACCCCGGGCTCCAACTGGACCGGGATGATCGGCCCCTGGCGTTCCCGTAGGACCTGCCAGAGTTCCGTGCGCCCCTCGGGCGGGGTGGGGTCGTAGAGCCGGACGTGGTCGACGGGGCACCCCGGGGCGGTGGGGGTACCGGGGTCCGGTACGCCCTGTTCCGCTCCGGGCCCGGTGCCCTGGGATTCACCATGCTGAGTCGTGGTCATTTCGGGTGCGGACACCCGGAAAAGGTCCGCGGGTCCGCTTCCCTCCCTTCGAGGAGACGTGGCACTGGCATGGTGACGGGAAGGGGGAAGCGGGAGATCCCGAAAAAGGGGCTTTCGGGGCGGTGGCCGGGGATCGAGCCAACCTGGTCGTGGCATTCTAGGATTGTCGGCCCCGGATTTTCAACACGCTTGGATGATTCGCGTCGTCCTTTTTGGCGCCGCGATGGTTTCTTTTTCTCCTTTGTCCGGTGATGAGGGGCTGCCCCGAGGGGCCCGGATTGTCACTGGTGATCCCTAGAGTTGCCTGTGTGAGCGATCGATGGAGTACCGACGAAGTCTGGGCTCTGGCTCCGGACCCCCCTTCGCACAAGGCCGCTCTCAAGGTGGCCAAGGCGGGTTCCTGGCCCCAGAGCGGAGTGGTGGCCGCCGAGGGCGGCGGGACCTCGGCCGTCTGGGGCGAGTGCAAGGGGAGCGGGAGCAAGCCCTACCTGGCTGCGGCGCACCTGGACGGGGACAAGGGACCCGCCTACAAGTGCAGCTGTCCCAGCCGCAAGATCCCCTGTAAGCACGTCCTGGCCCTGCTCGCCCTGTGGAGCCAGGGCACGGTGGCCGAGCGCGAGGACCGGCCCGAGTGGGTGGGCACCTGGCTCTCCGGCCGCCTCGCCCGTCAGGAACGCGCGGCCGACGCCGCCACCGCCCCGGCGGACCCCGAGAAGGCCGCCGCCACCCTGCGCGCCCGGGAGGCCGCCGTCACCACGGGGCTGGAGGAGCTCCGCATGTGGCTGCACGACCAGGTCGACGGCGGTCTGGCCGAGGTCCCCAAACTCGGCTACGAGCACTGGGACCGCATGGCTAAACGCCTGGTGGACGCCAAGGCGGGCGGCGCGGCCGCCCTGGTCACCCAGCTTCCCCAGAACGGCGGAGCCGACCGCTGGCCGGACCGCCTCCTGGAACGCCTTGGCATGCTGCATCTGATGGTGGACGGCTACCTCGCGGACGAGGGCGGCGACCCCCGCACGCGCGCGGTACTGCGCGCCCGGGTGGGGATCGCCACCCGGGCGGAGGAGGTCCTGTCCGCGGGGGAGCGGGTCCGGGACACCTGGCGCGTGCTCGGACACCGCGACGCCCTCACCCCGGACCGCATGCGCGTGCGCCGCCAGTGGCTGCGCGGCGCCGACACCGGACGCCTCGCACTCTCCCTCACCTACGCCCGCCCCACCCACTCCCCGGACTCCCTCTTCCGCCCCGGCACCGAGTTCGAGGGGGAACTCGCCTTCCACCCGGACGGCCGCCGCGCCGTGCGGGCGGGTCAGGGAGCCGAGGCCCCCTCCTCGCCGCCGCCCGGCGGCACCGTCGACCAGGCCCTGGACTCCTACGCCGCCGCCCTGGCCGAGGACCCGTGGCTGGAGGGGTGGCCCGTGGTGCTGGAGGACGCGGTCCCCGCCCGGGCGGAGGGATGGCACCTGGCCGACCCCTCCGGGGCCTCCCTCCCGCTCGTCCAAGGGGAGCTGTGGCGGCTCCTCGCCGCCACCGGCGGACGCCCCTGCACCATCGCCGCCGAGTGGTCGCCGGGCACCGGACTGAGCCCCATGACCCTGTGGGACGCCGACGGAAAGGCAGTCGCCCTGTGAACCCGACCCCGCCTACCGGCCGCCCGGGCCCCGACGCCCCCGCGACCCGGCCCGACTCCGCGGCCCCCACGGCCTGGGAACAGCTGGTCTCCACCGCACTGGTGGGGACCTCCCGTCGCCCCGCGCCGCACCTGCCCGACCTGCCCCTCGGCCACCGCGAGGGAGCCGCCGGGCTCCTGGACCTCGCGGCCCTGGACTCCGTGCGCACCCGAGCCGGGTACACCGCGCACACGGCCGAACCCGTCACCCCTGACGCCGCCGACCCCCGGCCCGGGGTCGGTGCCGCCGCGGACCACCGGCTCGACGTCATCCTCGCGGACCGCCCCGAGCTGTTGCCCGAGTGGTTGGCCCACGCCGCCCAGGGCGGTCGGAGGGTGAACCACACCCGCATCCCCGACCTGCTGGAGCGCGCCGCCCGGGACAGCTCGCTGCGCCCCCTGGTCGCCGCCGTCGTCGGCGACCGGGGCACCTGGCTGGCCACCCACAACACCTCGTGGTCGTTCATCAGCCGCGAGCCCCTCGCCACCGACGTCCACACCGACACGGCCTGGAACGAGGGCACCCCGGCCCAGCGCCGCCGGGCACTGTTCGCCCTGCGCGCCACGGACCCCGTGGCCGCCCGCGCCCTCCTCGCCGAAGCCCTGCCCGAGGAGAGCCGGGTGGAGGAGCGCCGCGGTCTCCTGGAGGCGCTGGCGGTCAACCTCGGGCCGGACGACGAGGCGCTGCTCGACCAGGCCCTGGACGACCGGGGCGCCAACGTGCGCGGCCTCGCCCTGGCCCTGCTCGTCCGGCTCCCGGACAGTGCCCACGCCCACCGGCTCCGCGCCCACCTGCGTGCCCACCTGGGGCGCGACCAGGGCCCGCCGCGCGCCCTGGACATGGTCGACATGGACGTGCTCACCGCCGACCAGCTGCGTGACCTCGCCCTGGTGCCGCCGAAGAAGCGGCCGGACACCCGGGAGAAGCGTTGGGAGCTCGGCCGCGTCCTCCTCACCCACGCACCGCTGGACACCTGGACCGACCACCTGGGCACCGACCCCGCCGGAGTCCTCGACCTGGCCGAACCCCAGCCGGAACTGCGCGAGGTGCTCGCCGACGCGGTCTGCCTCCAGCGGAACCGGGCCTGGGCGCGGGCCCTGCTCGCCGACCCCGCGGGCGGGCTGGGCCGACTGCGCTTCGTCGGCAACCTGAGGTGGCGCTCTGCGCGTACCCGGGAGGTCCTGGGCGTGCTGCCCGCCGAGGAGCGGTGCGACGTCGTCGCCGCCGCGATCGACGCCCCCGGGGCGGCCAGCGGCTCGACCGCGCCCGACGGCTCCGGTCAGTCCCTCGCGGACATCGGTGCCCTCGGGCAGGTCCTGCTCGCCGTGGACGCCCCGTGGTCCCGCCCGATCTCCGACGAGGTGGTGCGCCGCCTCACCGGCCCGGCCGACGACCGCGTCGCGCGCGGCTACCGGTTCCTCTGCGAGGTCGCCGCCGAGCACATGCCGCCCGAACACCTCGACCTCCTCCCGAAGGAACCCCCCTTCGAGTCGGAGGGCCCCGCCTACCTCCGCCTCCGCGACACCCTCCGATTCCGCCTTGAGATGCACAGGGAGCTCTAGTTGTCCACCTCCACCACCGGCCCCGGCCTCAACACCGACGCGGCCAGCGCGCTGCGCCCCCACGCCGAGCAGACCTACGCCGCCGAGTTGGAGGCCCTGGTCAAGGCCGACGACCGCCAGCGGCCCCCCGGCTGGCGGCTCTCCCCCTGGGCGGTCACCCAGTACCTGCTGGGCACCACCCTGGACGACGGCACCGAGATCACCCCCAAGTACATCGGCTCCCGCCGCGTGGTCGAGGTGGCCGTGGCCACCCTGGCCACCGACCGCGCCCTGCTGCTCATCGGCGTCCCCGGCACCGCCAAGACCTGGCTGTCCGAGCACCTCGCGGCGGCGGTCTCCGGCGACTCCACCCTGCTGGTCCAGGGCACCGCCGGGACCTCCGAGGAGGCGGTCCGCTACGGCTGGAACTACGCGCGCCTGCTGGCCGAGGGCCCCTCGGAGGCCGCGCTCGTGCCCAGCCCGGTGATGACCGCCATGGCGCGCGGCTCCATCGGCCGCATCGAGGAACTCACCCGCATGCCCTCCGACGTCCAGGACGGCCTCATCACCGTGCTGTCGGAGAAGGCCCTGCCCGTCGCCGAGCTCGGCATCGAGGTGCAGGCCCAGCGCGGCTTCAACGTCATCGCCACCGCCAACGACCGCGACCGGGGGGTCAACGACCTCTCCAGCGCGCTGCGCCGCCGCTTCAACACGGTGGTCCTGCCCGTCCCGGACAGCGCCGAGGACGAGGTCCGCATCGTCACGCAGAGGGTCGAGCAACTGGGCCGTTCGCTGGAGCTGCCCGAGGTGCCCACCAGCCTCACCGAGATCCAGCGCGTGGTCACCGTCTTCCGCGAGCTGCGCTCCGGCGTCACCGAGGACAACACCACCAGGGTCAAGTCGCCCAGCGGCACCCTGAGCACCGCCGAGGCCATCTCGGTGATCACCAACGGCATCGCGCTCGCCGCCCACTTCGGCGACGGGAGCCTGCGCCCCGCCGACGTCGCGGCCGGTATCCAGGGCGCCGTCGTCCAGGACCGCGTCTCCGACGGCGTGGTCTGGCGCGAGTACCTGGAGACCGTCGCCCGCGAGCGCGACGGCTGGGGCGACTTCTACCGGGCCTGCCGTGAGGTGGGCGCCTGATGGGACGACCCCGACAGGGCACCGACAAGGTCAGTGTCCTCGGTGTCCGCCACCACGGTCCGGGTTCGGCCCGGGCCGTGGCGGCCGCCCTGGACGAGATCAAGCCCGACATCGTACTGATCGAGGGGCCGCCCGAGGCCGACGCGATCACCTCCCTCGTGGGCGGACTGGAACCACCGGTGGCGCTGCTGGTCCACCTGGCCGACACCCCTAAGGCGGGGACGGCGCGCTCCCGTGAGGGCTGGGGCTTCTGGCCGTTCGCGTCGTTCTCCCCGGAGTGGGCCGCTTTGGCGCACGCCCACGGGCGGGACGTCCCGGTGCGCTTTTGCGACCTGCCCGCCGCCCACTCCCTCGCCGAACGGATCGAGCGGGCGGAGGCCGCCGAGAAGGAGGCCGAGGCGGGCGAGAGCACCGGGAAGGGCGCCGACACGGCGTCCGGGAAGGGCGCGGAGGGGGACGCCGGGGAGACGACCGGCGGTCGTGAGACCGGCGACCGGGCCGCCGACGACCGGGGAGGTTGCGCCGACGCGCCCGCCCGCGTGCGCACCGACCCGCTCGGGGTCCTCGCCGAGGCGGCCGGATACGACGACGCCGAACGCTGGTGGGACGACGTCGTCGAACAGCGCGGAGACGGCGAACCCTCGCCGTTCCCGGCCATCGCCGACGCCATGGCCGCCGTACGCGCCGAGAGCGGTCCCGAGACCGGACGTGACGCGCGCCGCGAGGCGTACATGCGCCAGACCCTGCGCGCCGTGCTCAAGGAGGGGTACGAACGGGTGGCCGTGGTGTGCGGCGCCTGGCACGCGCCCGCCCTCCGAGACCTCTACGAGTACCCCGTCAAGGACGACGCGGCCCTGCTCAAGGGACTGCCGAAGGTGAAGACCACCGCCACCTGGGTGCCGTGGACCCACGGGCGGCTCGCCACCGCCAGCGGGTACGGCGCGGGCGTGACCTCACCGGGCTGGTACCACCACCTGTTCAGCGCCCCCGACCTGCCGATCCACCGGTGGCTCACCGACGCCGCCCGCCTGCTGCGGGAAGAGGGCCAGCCGGTCTCGTCCTCGCACGTGATCGAGGGCGTCCGGCTCGCCGAGAGCCTGGCCGTGCTGCGCGGGCGGCCGCTGGCCGGGATCGACGAGGTCTCCGAGGCGGTCACCGCCGTCCTCTGCGAGGGCGAACAGAGCCGGGCCTCCCTCGTCCACGGGCGCATGATGATCGGCGAACGCCTCGGCTCGGTGCCCGCCGACACCCCCATGGTCCCGCTGCAACGCGACCTCATGGCCGCGCGGAAACGGCTCCGGCTCAAGCCCGAGGCGTTCGACCGGGACCTCGACCTCGACCTGCGCAAGGACAGCCAGCGCGAACGCAGCGTCCTGCTGCACCGGCTCCGCGTGCTCGGAGTCGAGTGGGGCGTGCCCCGCGCCTCCGACCAGCACTCCCGGGGAACCTTCCGCGAGTCCTGGCGGCTGCGCTGGGACCCCGACATGGACGTGGCGCTGATCGAGGCCGCCCCCTGGGGTACCACCGTCGCCTCGGCGGCCGCCGCCCGTGTGGTGGAGGTCGCCGCCGACGCCGAACTGCCCACCCTGACCGCGCTCACCGAACAGTGCCTGTTCGCGGAACTGGGCGACGCCCTGCCGGACGTGCTCGCCCTGCTCACCGACCGCGCGGCCACCGACGGCGACATCACCCACCTGATGTCCGCCCTCCCCCCGCTGGCCCGCTCGGCCCGGTACGGCAACGTGCGGGGGACCGACGGCGCGCACCTGCGCGCCGTCGCCCAGCAGATCCTGGCCCGGGTTTGCGTGGGCCTGCCCACGGCCGTGCGCGGGCTGGACGACGACGCGGCGGCCCGGTTCGTCGGTGCCATCGACCGGACACACGGCGCGGCCGCCCTCCTCGACGAGGGCGGGCACGTCTGGACGGAGGCGCTGGAGGCCCTCGCCCGCAGGGACGACCAGGTACCCGGACGCGTGGCGGGCAGGGTCAACCGCATCCTCGCGGACGCGGGCCGGATCACCACCGAGGAACTGCACCGCAGGCTCGGGCTGACGATGTCACCCGGCACCGAACCCGCCCGCGCCGTCGCCTGGCTGGAGGGGTTCCTCCAGGGCAGCGGGCTGATCCTCGTCCACGACGAGCGGCTGCTCGCCCTCATCGACACCTGGCTGCTGAGCCTGTCCGAGGAACGTTTCACCGCCGTCCTTCCGCTGCTGCGGCGCACCTTCGGAGCCTTCGGCGCGGCCGAACGCGAGGAGATCGGCACCGCCGTCACCAGGATGGACGGCGGCCGCACCACCACCGTGCGGGTACGGCGCCCCGTCGACACCCGCCGCGCGGCCCCGGCCGTGGCCGCCGTGGCCGCACTACTCGAAAGGAGCCGCGCGTGAGCACGGAGACCACCGAACGCGCCCGCCGCTGGCGTCTGGTCCTGGGAGAGCGGTCCCGGTGCGCGACCCTGACCGGCTCCGACCAGACGATGGACGCGGCACTGGCCGCCCTCTACAACCGGGGCGAGGGCTCCTCGGACGCGGGCGGCGACCGGAGCGCGGACCTGAGCGGTTCGGCGCCGCGTGTCGCCCGCTGGCTGGGCGACATCCGCGAGTACTTCCCCTCCACGGTTGTGCAGGTGATGCAGTCCGACGCCATGGACCGCATGGGCCTGCACCAGCTCCTCCTGGAACCGGAGATGATGGAGGCGGTCGAACCCGACGTTCACCTGGTCGGGACGCTCCTCTCACTCAACCAGGTCATGCCCGCCGAGGCTCGGGAGAGCGCCCGGGCCATCGTGCGCCGTGTCGTCGACGACCTGGAGCGCAGGGTCGCTCAGAAGACCCGTTCGGTGGTGCGGGGGGCGATCGACCGGTCCGCGCGCACGCACCGCCCCCGCAGGGTCGCCGACGTCGACTGGAACGCCACGATCCGCCGCAACCTGGCGCACTACCTCCCCGAACACCGCACCGTGATCCCGCAGACCCTCGTCGGGTACGGCCGCCGCAGCCAGGGGGTGCAGAAGGACGTCGTGCTGGCCATCGACCAGAGCGGATCGATGGCCTCGTCGGTGGTCTACGCCAGCGTCTTCGGCGCGGTGCTGGCCTCCATGAGCACGCTCAAGACGTCCCTGGTGGTCTTCGACACCGCCGTCGTCGACCTCACCGAGCAGCTCACCGACCCCGTGGAGGTGCTGTTCGGCACCCAGCTGGGCGGCGGTACCAACATCAACCGGGCCATCGCCTACAGCCAGACCCTCATCGACCGCCCGCAGGACTCCATCTTCGTCCTGATCAGCGACTTGTACGAGGGCGGTGTCCGAGCGGAGATGCTGCGACGGGTGGCCGCGATGAAGTCGGCGGGCGTACAGGTGGTGGTCCTGCTGGCCCTGTCCGACGAGGGGGCGCCCTTCTACGACCGCCAGAACGCGGCGGCGCTCGCCGAGCTCGGCGTCCCGGCGTTCGCCTGCACCCCGGACGCCTTCCCCGAGCTCATGGCCGCGGCGATCCAGGGGCAGCCCCTGGACGCCTGGGTGGATCAGCACCTCGACGAGGGGTGACCGGCCCGCCGGGCGGGGCCGGACCCCCTGGGGCCCCGCCCGGCGGTCAGTCCAGGCAGAACTCGTTGCCCTCGACGTCACGCATCACGATGCACGACTCGTTGACGCCGTCGGCGCGCATGACGCGCACGCACTCGGCACCGATCGCCTCCAGCCGTTCGCGCTCGGCCTGGAGCGTGGCCAGGCGCTCGTCCCCGACGAGGCCGGCACCGGCCCGCACGTCCAGGTGGACGCGGTTCTTGACCGTCTTGCCCTCGGGGACGCGCTGGAAGAACAGCCGGGGCCCCTTCCCCGAGGGATCGACGCAGGCGAACGCCGAGTCCTGCTGCTCGGGCGGCAGGGAGCGGTTGAACGCGTCCCAGTCGGCGAACCCGGGCGGGGGCGGCGGCACGACGTACCCCAGCACCTCGCACCAGAACCGGGCCACCCGCTCCGGTGCGGCGCAGTCGAAGGTGACTTGAATCTCCCTGATCGTGGTCATGCGCCCACCCTAGCCCGCGCCTCCCCGCACGCCCAGCGAAATTCCCTGGCCCCGGCGGCACGGCGGGGCTAGCCTGCGACCATGCCGCTCGCGAAAGAGCTGGCCGCCCTCTAAGGCCGTGTTTTTGGATCATTCGGCTCCGCCGCCACCGGCGCAGCATCCACAGAACACGGCCTGGCGGCGGCCGACCACTCACTGTCCCGACCGCCGCATCAGCCTCCATGCCGGTGCGGTCCTTCGGGCTGCCCGGTGTCCATCTCCACACACCGGACGTTCCCGTGAACACTTCTTCCACCACGGGCAGGGGAGGCGGCACCATCGTGCTCGTCACCGTCCTGCTCTCCACCCTCCTGTTGCCCCTGGCCCTGACCGGGGCCTCGGTCGCCCTGCCCGCCATCCAACGCGACCTGGACGTCGGGCTCACCTCCGCGCAGTGGGTGGTCAACTCCTACAACGCCTGCTTCGCCGCCTTCCTGGTCAGCGCCGGGTCGATCGCCGACGCGGTCGGCCGCAGACGCGTCTACGCCTTCGGCGTCGTCCTCTTCTGCCTGAGCGGCCTCCTGAGCCTGCTCGCCCAGGACATCGGGGCGCTGGTCGCCCTGCGCGCCCTGGGAGGGGTCGGGGCCGCGGCCGCCGTGGCCGGCGGGGGGGCGATGCTGGCCCTGGCCTTCGAGGGCCCGGCCCGCGCGCGGGCCTTCGGCCTGCTCGGCACCGTGCTCGGCGCCGGTACCGCCTTCGGCCCGGCCGTGGCCGGACTGCTGGTCGAGACCCTCGGGTGGCGGTTCGCCTTCGCCGGGCCCGCGCTGGTGGCGGCGGCTGTCCTGGCGCTGGTGACGCGGGTCCCCGGGGCGCCCGGCGACGGACGCCCCGTGGACTGGCTCGGCGGCGGCCTGTTCACCGCCGCCCTTCTGACCCTGATCGGCGGGCTGGTCGAGGGCCCGGGGCGCGGACTCCCCGTCCTGGCCGGGTTCCTGGCCGCGTCGGCGGCCCTGTTCGCGCTGTTCGCGGCGGTGGAACGCCGCCGCAGCGAGCCGTTGGTCGACCTCGGCCTGCTGGCCAACCGCCGGTTCGTCGCCTACGCGCTGGCCGCCGCGACGTTCATGTCGGTGCTGGTGCCGCTGCTGGTGTACCTGCCGTCGTACCTGATCGACGTGGTGGGCCTCGGCGCCGGGACGGCGGGGCTCTGGTTGCTGATCCTGACCGTTCCGACCCTGGTGCTGCCCACCGTGGGCGCCGAGCTGGCGAACCGGTTCCCGCCCACGGCGGTGGTCGTCGGAGCCCTGCTGCTGTTGGGCGCGGGCGTCCTCGGCTTCACCACGGTGGGCCCCGACTCCACGCCCTGGACCGTCCTGCTCCCGTTCCTGCTGGTCGGCTCCGGCGCGGGACTCACCGGCGGGATGATCGACGGACTGGGTCTGGGCGCGGTCCCTCCCGAAAGGGTGGGTACCGCGGCCGGGGTCTTCAACGCGACGCGGCTCAGTCTCGAGACCGTCTCCATCGCGGTGGTCGGCGCGGCCCTCGCGGTGCTCACCGGAGGACGGCTCCTGGGGCCCGCGTTCACCGGGGCGCTGCACGGGGTCGCGCTGGCCCTCGGCGGGTTCGTGCTGCTGGTGGTCGTCGTGGTCCTGGCCCTGACCCGGCCCCCGCGCGTCCGCGCCCCCGTCGCAGGGTAGGAACCGGGGCGTCCCGGCGCGGTCCCGCCGGGGGCCGCGCCGGGAAGGGCCCGGGTGCCCGCCCGCCGCCCGCCCGCCCGCCCGCCCGCCGAGGTCACGGGGGTCGCGCGCGGTTCGGGCACATCAGGCTCGCCTGTTTCGTGCTTCTCCTGCGGAACTGGGTACCACCTGGGCATCGTTGTGGGGATGATCGGAGGACGCATGACCGACTGGCCGGCGGGCAGCTTCATGTCCATGCTTGGTCCCCGGAGCGCGAACCGGCTGCTCACGCTCTCACCGCCACGGCACGTCCCCGCCAACCGGGTGCTGATCGCCCAGGGAGACGCCGAGGAACAGGTGATGCTGTTGTGCCCTCCGGAGGACGGCACGCCGGCGGACCCCGCGTGCGTCAAGGTCACGTCGGTGCTGCGCAACGGCACCGAGGCGATGTTCGGCATCCGGCGCTGGGGGGACCTCGTCGGTGAGTTGGGCATGTTCCGGGACACCCGGCCCAGCGCCACGGTCACCGCGTGCGCCCCGCACACGATCCGGATCTACCCGCACCAGGTTTTCGAGGGCTTCCTCGAGGAGCACCCCGACGCCTGGCGGGCGATGCTCGCGGTGATGGGGGAACGGCAGGAGCGCGCGGACCGGCAGCGCGCCGAGTTCGCGGGCTACGAGGTGGAGGCCCGGGTGGCCCGCATCCTCGTGGACATGGCGCAGCGCCACGGTGTCCCCACGGACGAGGGCGTCCACCTCGGGGTGCGCCTCTCCCACACCGACCTGGGCAAGCTGGTCGGGGCCCGCACCGACGCGGTCGGCAACGCGATCCGGCGCTTCCGTTCCGAGGGCATCCTCATCACCAGCTACCGGCGGGTGGTCATCGTCGACATGGAGCGCCTGAACGGGGTCTTCGACGCCGCTTTGTGACCCTTTTTGACCTGAATTACCGATTGATCGGTGGTCCTGTGGTGACGGAGGACGACACAATTCACCTGGGCATCTCGCCCAACCTCTCGCTCCGCACTGTTCGCGCCCTCTCCTCCGGTGCCCTCCCCCTGTGCGGAGTCAGAGTGGTAGGGCTGCCGGAGTGGTGAGGACGGCACCATTCCGGCAGCTACCCCCCGTCTCCACACCGCCCCGGTGGCCGTCCCCCTGCCACCGGGGATCTTCGTTCTCCCGCCCCCCGGCCACCCGATCACGCATCATGAGGACGTTGTGTGACGTGAGGGAACGGAGGCAAGGGATGTTCGAGAAACTGCGTGCCGGCGTCAGACGCGCCCGCCAACGGCGCGGGTTCGAGCGCGAGACCGCCGTCATCATCCTCAAGTGCACCGTCGCCGCCACCCTCGCGTGGATCGTCGGCACCCTGCTCGGGGCCTCCTCCCAGGTCGGCTTCGCCCCCTTCACCGCGCTCCTCGTCGTGCGGCCCAGCGTGTACGGCTCGGTGCTCCAGTCCGCCCGCTACATGGCGGCCGTCTTCGCCGGAGCCCTGCTGGCCGGACTGGTGGGGCTCACCGTCGGGGCCCAACCGTGGTCGTTCGTCCTGCTGCTCCTGGTCGCCCTGGTCGCCGGGCAGGCGGGGTTCTTCGGCGGACAGGGCGTACAGCTTCCGGTGGTCGCCGCCTTCGCTCTCGCGGGAGGCACCGCCGAGAGCGCGTCGGACCTCGGGTACCTCCTGCTGATGGTCTGCGTCGGCGCCGCCTCGGCCCTGGTCACGAACGCGGTGCTGGCCCCGGCGATCCGGTTCCGGGACGCCGAGAACGCCGTCCTGGACCTCGCGGACGGCCTCCGCTCGCTCACCGGGGAGATGGCGCGCGGCCTGGGCGACGGCCGGGCGGGGACGGACACGGACCACTGGGCCCGTGCCGCGGACGGGCTCGACGGATCGGTCGACAACGCCCTGGAGGCGGTGCGGCGCCAGGACGACCGGAGGAGGCTCAACCCCCGGCGGCTGGCCCCCGGGGCCCGGCCCGACCCCGGTGCCCTGGACGCCTACGGGGAGTGGATCGCCGCTCTCGGCCGAACCAGCAGACACGTGCAGTCGCTCGTCCGGACCCTGCGCACCACCACACGGCACGGAACACGCTTCCCCGAACCGGACGACGCCTTCCTCCGGGAGTTCGCGCCGCTGGTCGAACGGGCCTCGGAGGTCTTCGCGACCGTGCGCGACTCCGAGGAGACCGGGCACACCACCGCCTCCGCCACCCTGCGTTCGATGGTCGAGGACGCCCTGCGCCAGGTGGACGAGGAACGCGGCGCGCTGCGGGAACGGTGGGCCGACCGGAACTGGCCCGTCTACAGCGCCCTGATCACCGACGTCGAGCGGATCTTCGAGGAGATCCACCAGGGACAGGAGAACACCGAACGCCGCGCCGACGGGTGAACCGAACCCCGGCCGGACGGTGGACACGCAACGCCGGGCGGACGGGCGAACCCGGCGCGGGGGCGTACACGCGCGGCGAACGGGCAGGTTCCAGGCATGGAACGGACCACCGCCCGCCCGGCGGCCCTACGGACCCGCCGGGCCGCCCGAGCTTTCGCCCTCCTCGGAACCACCCTCCTCCTGGGAGGCTGTTCCGCCACCGGGTCCGGTGGCTCCTCCCCGGACGGCCGGTCCGGCGGCGAGCGGACCGACCCCGCCACCACCGCGCTCGGGACGCCCGAGGACCTGGCCACCGACCTCGACGTCCCCTGGGGCATCGACTTCCTCCCGGACGGTTCCGCGCTGGTCGCCCAGCGGGACTCCGCCGTCGTCGCGCACGTGACCCCGGACGGCGACGTCACGGAGGCGGGAACCGTCGAGGGGGTCCGGCACGGGGGCGAGGGCGGCCTCCTCGGCCTGGCCGTCGACCCGGACTTCCCCGAACGGCCCTACGTGTACGTCCACCACACGTCGGACACCGACAACAGGGTCAGTCGGATGGAGTACGAGGACTCCCTGGGAGACGCCGAGGTGCTCCTGGACGGCATCCCCGCCGCCACCACGCACAACGGAGGCCGGATCGCCTTCGGGCCCGACGGCCACCTGTACGTGGCCACCGGCGACGCCCAGGAGGAGGGCAGCGCACAGGACACCGACTCCCTGGCGGGGAAGATCCTGAGGATCACCGACGACGGCGAACCCGCGCCGGACAACCCCTTCGACAACCACGTGTACAGCTACGGACACCGCAACGTGCAGGGGCTGGCCTGGGACGGGCAGGGGCGCCTCTACGCGACCGAGTTCGGCCAGGACACCCTCGACGAGGTCAACCTGATCGAACCCGGCGGCAACTACGGCTGGCCGGACGTGGAGGGGCCCGGTGGCGACGACGCCTACACCGATCCCCTCGTCACCTGGGAGCCCGCCGAGGCATCGCCGAGTGGCGCGGCCATCGTGGGCGACTCGCTGTACGTGGCGGCGCTGCGCGGGGCCCGTCTGTGGGAGGTCCCCCTCAACGGGGACGGCACGGTGGGCGAGCCGCGACCGCACTTCGCCGACGAGTTCGGCCGCCTGCGCACGGTGGTCGCCCACCCCGACGGCGACACGCTGTGGCTGAGCACCAGCAACCTCGACGCCTGGGGCTCACCCGCCGATGACGACGACCGGATCATGACCGTGCCCCTGGAGTGACCCCGGCCCGGACGTCAGGTGAGCAGACCCCGGGCGACGACCTCCTCGGCCAGCACCCGGCGGATCTCGTCGTCCTCACCCACGTGGCCGGGGTGCTCGGCGTTCTCCCGCAGCCGCTCTCGCACCGCGGCCACCACCTCGTCGCTGACCAGAGTCCCCGACAGCGGAGCCGCCTCGGCTGCCTCGCGCCAACGGCGCATCGCGTCCAACCGGCCGTGCTCGACGGACTCCCGCGTGAGCAGGAACAGGCCGTCGACGTTGCGGTCGTGGGCGTCCTCGTCCAGCAGGTCCACGTCGACGACGGTGACCGGTTGGGGAGCGCCACCGGCGGGGTCGGGCCGCAGGTGGTAGACGCGCCAGACCCGGCCGTTGGTGAGGAACACCCAGTCCACGCCCTCGTCCACCGCGAGGCGGCGCGCCATCTGGATGTTGCGCAGGTCCAGGTCCTGGCCGATCCGTCGGACCTCGACCGGCGCGAAGAGCTCGCCGTCCAGGACGATCGCGTAGTCGATCGAGTCGCCGCTGGTGCGGTACTCGGTGGTCAGGTCCTGGAACTTGCTGAAGTTCAGACCGACGCTGAAGAAGTCGGCGACCAGCAGACGGGTGTCGCCGTCGTTGGCGTCGCGCTCCGCGAGGTCGGCCAGCGGCCCGGCGAACCGGTCGACCGCGGCGGCCACCCGACCCCTGACGGCGGTCTCCCAGCCCAGAGTGGTGGTGAACTGGCCCGTCCTGGCCATGACCTGGGTCTCTTCCGTGTCCATGCCGTCCGTTTCCGTGTCTGGGGCAGCCCTGTCACACGGTCTTCTCCGGGGGCCGGGGAACACGCGGACGAGGGGGAGAATCCGCCTCAGATGCTACATCTCCGGTGTGTGGCCCCGACCCCCGAGGAAGTGGTCCACGCCGTGGCCGGGGCACGGGATCAGACCTCCTCGCCCAGCCGCTCCAGCTGTTCCGGTACCGGTGACATGCCGAGGCGACCGGCCAGCGACTCCGCGTCCTTCGCGGAGAGCAGCCGGCGCTCTTCCAGCGGGTCGGTGTAGGCGGTCCCGTCCCACCCGAGGCGGATCGCGGTGAAGGTGGGAGGGCCCAACTCCATGTAGTGGTAGGAGAACGCGCCGTGGTGCGTGTACCACTCGGACCCGGTCAGCCGTTCGGGCTCGGCGATGCCGAGGTCGTCCCCGAGGGTCGCGGCGATCGCGGGGACCCACGCGTCCATGACCCGGGTGGTCGGGTTGCTCTTGATCTCCGACAGGACCACCACTCCGCCGGGTGGACCGTCGAAGACGTTCACGAGACAGCGACCGTCGCCATGGGGTGTGGGAAAGGCCAGGACGAACGCGGTGAGCTCGCCGGTCGGGGTGGTGGTCTTCAGCGTTCTGCTCGCGATCAACGGTGACTCCGGACGACGGGGGCGTGAGCGGTGTCGTCCGGCGGGGTCCGGCTGACGACGTCAACGTACCGGAACCGCTCCCGCGCCCGTCCCGATGCCGGTGGCCCGGTTCCACCGGACGGCCCCGCCCGGGAGACCGGGCCGCCGGTCACCGCGGCGACGCGTCCACACGTGGCCGCGACCAGGGTGCGAGCACCCGCTCGGCCGTTCGGGCCGCCGCCAGGAGGGCGGCGTCCTCGCGGTGCCTCGCGACCAGGTGCAGCCCCACGGGCAGACCGTCGCCGGTGAACCCGGCAGGCAGGCTCAGGGCCGGGTGCCCGGTGAGGTTGAACAGCCAGGTGAACCCCACGCTCATCACGTCACCCGGTCCCGAGTGGGGGTGGGGGCGGTTCGGTGTCGCGGGGGTGGCGAGCAGGTCCACGGCGGAGAGGAGCTCCGCCAGCGCGGACAGGTCGGCGGGCGCGACGGGGGGAGCGTCGGCGGGTGATCCGGGGCCCCGCCTCGCGAGCCAGGTCCGCGCGGGGTCGGTGAGCGTGATCTCCGCGTCCGCCACCGCGATCCCGCAGCCCCGGGCCCAGCGCCGCAGCGCCCTTTCCGCGACGTCGGCGACCTCGGGGTCCGGCTGGGTGAAACCCAGGGTCGGGGACCACGCGACGCGCGGACGGGCGGGCGAGGCGAGAGGGGCGTCCCCGAACACCGCCCCCCGGTACAGCTCGACGTCGGCGACGGTGCGCGCGATCGGCCCGCCGACGGTCAGACCGGCCCGGTCCCGGGCCGGGAGCAGCCCCGTGGTCGGCTTGTAGCCGACGACCCCGCACCAGGCCGCCGGGATACGGGTGGAGCCCGCCCCGTCGCTCGCGGTCGCCAGCGGCACCGCCCCCGTGGCCACCGCGACGGCGGACCCCGCCGAGGAGCCGCCCGGGACCCGGTCCGCGCACCAGGGGTTGAGGGTGGGGCCTTCGGCCGTCTCCCCCCACGTCTTCCACGGTGTGCCGGGGCCCGGGACGGAGGTGGAACCGACCGGCACCGCCCCGGCGGCGACCAACCGGCGGGCCTGGTGGGAGCCGGTTCCCTCCGAGGCCTTCACGGCCAGCGGGACACCGGCGAGAGGCAAACGGGCGCCGTCGGCCACCGCGCCGTCCACCTCCGCCGCGCGCTCCAGCGCGGCTTGCCCCCACACCTCCACGAAGGCGCGCAGGTGCCTGATCCGGTCGATGCCGTCCAGGGCCCGGTGCGCGGTCTCGACCGCGCTCACCTCGCCCCGGTTCACCCGGTCGGCCGTCTCACCCGCCGATCGCGGTCGCTGGTCGTCCACCCGCCCGAGGCTAGCGAGGGCCCGCCCGGTGCCGTCGCGCGCCCCGCTCCTTCGCGCGTGGAGTTCCCTCGCCTGCCCGGGGCTCGGATCAGGCACGGGTGGAGCCCTCCCGGACGACGCGGCGGTGGAGCAGGAAGAGCACTCCGAGGGTGACGGTGAGCGAGGCGAGGGCGATGACCGCCGCGTGGACCGGTACGGCTCCGGAAGCGGCGGCGTTCACGACCCGGCCGGGGTCCTGTGTCGTGGGTGCCCGGCCGGCCGCGCCCACCGTGGCCCAGCCCACGAAGCCCAGGGCGAGGAGCGCCTCCACCGACAGCAGCCGTCTGTGCGTCGCCGGGAACGTCCACCCGCTGATGTGCCGGACGAAGATCTCCTGGGTTCGGGCGCGCACGTGGACCACGCACGCCGCCAGGGCCGTCAGCACGAGCACGGCCCCGGCCCCGGCCAGGTTGAGCAGCTCGGTGCGCAGCGTGTGTACGGTGAGGGCGTGCGCTCTGCGGGCGCTCGTGCCGAGGGTCTCGACCATGGCGACGTAGCGGGCCGCCTCCGGGCTCTGCGCGCGGAACGCCTCGACCACCCGTGGGTCGGGGAAGACGGTCTGCCGGGCGGACAGGTGGTTCACGTAGGAGTTGTCGGAGAGCACGGCACCGTTGGGCAGGACGACGACCACCGGTTCGCGCAGCAGCGGCAGGGTGCCGCCGAGGCGTTCCTCCGCTCCGTACGTGAACAGGGTCTGGCCGGGGGCCGCAGGCAGCACCCGCACGTCGGGCGCCGTGTGCGGGGCGCCGTTGACCCCGAGCCAGCCCCGCACCCCCGCCACCAGGGCCCCGGAGTGTTCCGCGGCCGTGCCCGGCAGGAGGAGGCGCACGGTCGCGGCCGGTCCGTAGGGTCTGCCGTCGGGAGCGAGCACCTCCTCCTCGGCCAGGTAGGTGTCGTTGACCAGGAGCACGGGATTGCTCAGGGCCGGAGCCGGTCGCGCGGCGGCAGCAGGGGGGCTCTCGGGGCGCACCGCTCCGCCGGGGTCCGCGGGAACGCCCGGGAGCAGTTCGGCGGGGTGCATCTGGACCGCCAGAACCAGGTCTCCCGCCGCGTCGGCCCTGCGCAGCCAGGGGCCGAGCGTGTCGTCCACCGCCCGTTCGTCCGCCCACCCGTAGTGCGCGCTCAGCGCCGGCCGCGACGTCTGCCCGTACCGTTCGTGCACCTCCAGTCCGAACCGCTGCTCCCGGGCCTCGCGCGCGGCGGTGGCCACGGAGCCGAGCAGTACCAGGGTCAGTGCCAGCGCCGGGACCCGTACCAGGTAGACGGCGGCGGTGGCGCCGCGCACGGGTAGCCGCCCCCGGAGCGCGGGCAGCACGCCGGTGGAGGCCACCAGGGCCAACACCGCAGCGTGCGTGAGGAGCGCGGCCAGGGTGAGCGGCGTCAGCAGCGCCAGTGCCAGGAGAGAGTAGAAGCCCAGCTGGTTACCGCCGTTGTACAGGTGGAGGAGCCCTGCCACCAGCACGGCCGACGCGGGCACGACGATCGCCCACAACCGCAGGACGGCCCCCAGCTCACCCGCGAGCAACCGGCCGTAGGAGTGCCCCTGGAGCCGCCGCACCGCGTGGTCGCGTGCGGAGAGCAGCACCCCCGCTCCGGTGGCGGTGATCGTGGTGAGCACGGCGACCGCCGCGAGGTGGCCCAGGTGGCCTCCGGCGAGGAAGTGCCACAGCCGGGTCCGCTGGAGGCCGGGTGCCTCCCGCAGCCCGTGCGCGGCCAGCGTCGCGCGGAGGTCGGCTGCGGCCTCCGGGCCGCCGAAGACCAGGTAGTAGCCGTGCGGACCCACGTCGCCGAAGGCGGAGAGCGGGTGGGTACGGACGGTCAGGGATCGGCCGAAGGCGGGGTATCCCTCCTCCAGCCAGCGTGCGTACCGGGAGTCCGGGTCGGGGACGGCCAGGTACAGGTGGACCAGGGAGGAGGGGGTGCGCACGTCCAGCACGGAGTAGCCGATGGCGGTGCCGTGGGAGTCGGCGACCTCCCGTACGGCGCGCGCCACCTCGTCGGTGCCGTGGGTGCCGTCGCCCTCGGTGATCCAGACCAGCTCCGGATCGTCGAGCACGTGGAGGGTCTGTTCGGCGGTGGCGGCCAGGAGGAAGGCGAGCAGCGCGGCGAAGGCGACACACGCCGTGTAGGCGAAGGCGAGGGTCCGGTGGGGCACCTTGCGGTCCTGTCGGCGAGGGGAACCCGAGGGCTGGGGCCCGACGGGTTCCCGGGACGTGCGGGGGCGGGGCGGGGGTCAGCAGCCGTTGCGCCAGTACTGCTGGTTGTTGGCCATGGCCCGTGAGGCCTCGGCTCTGGCCCACACACCGGCGGAGGCGTTCACGCGCTCGGTGTGGGTGCCCACGGCGGTGGCTCCGTGACAGTTCCGGGGGTGGTGGTAGTACGACCGGACGAACCCCTGGCCGGGCACCCCGGTGAGACTGCGCTCCCACACGCCGCCACCGACGTGGGAGGTCTGGGCGAGAGCGGTTCCGGTGGCGAGGGCGAGGGCGGTGACCGCGACGGCGGTCAGACGGACGAGTGTCTTCACTGAGGCTCCCAGCAGGCGGTGGGCGGCGTGGTCGCGTGTGTGGTCCCGGGTGCGGGTGCGGGTGCGGCGGTGGTGCCGCCCGCTGGTCCGGCCACGGGAACGCGCCTTAGCAGTCGTTGCGCCAGTAGCTCTGGTTGTTCCCGTTGGCCCTCGGAGCGGAGGCGCGGGCCCACTGTCCCGCGTTCTGGTTCACGCGGACGGTGCGGGTACCGACGGCGGTGGCCCCGTGGCAGGAGGAGCCGTGGAGGTAGTGGGAGTAGACCTCGCCCGCTCCGGGGGCTCCGGTGACACCCCGGAACCATTCCCCTCCGCCCACGAAGGAGTGCGAGGCCAGGGCGGCCGCGCCACCGCCGAGGGAGAGGACGGCGGCGGTGAGGAGGACGGCGCCCGCGCGCTGGAGTGTGTTCACGGTGCCTCCCTCTAGCAGCCGTTGCGGAAGTACGACTGGTTGTTGGTCCAGGCCCTGGGGGCGCTGGCGTAGGAGGTGCTGCCCGGGGCGGTGTTGCGGGAGCGGTCGGTGTAGGTGCCCACGGCGGTGGACCCGTGGCAGTTGTGGGTGTGGTGGTAGTTCGAGTACACCGTGGAGTCGGTGACCCCGTGGTACCAGGTACCGCCACCGACCCGGGTTCCGGCCAGGGCCGCCCCCGCGGCCCCGGCGGTGATCCCCGCGGTGACGAGAACGGCGACGATCGCCTGACTGACGGTTGTTCGCATGCGTTGACCCCGGTCCGGTCGTCTTCCCCGCGTGGTCGCTCCGAGAGGAGAAACGTCGGGGAACGATGGCATCATCGAGAATTCGCGGAAGGACGAGTGAGAACTGACGCTCCCTTCCCGATTCCAGTACTACAGCGGGGGCGTCGCCGTTTCCTTTTGTGTGGCCGGATGCGGACACGATCCAAACACCCGCCCTGAACTGGGGTAACGGGGGCAACGTATCGGTCTTCGGGTGCTTTGTTCCCTTTGTCGATGTGTGGTGCGGTGCCCTTCCCGGTTCACGCGCGCGCGGCGGACCTTCGGCGGGTGCAGCGATCACGCGGGGCAGGGGCCGGGCGGAGGGGCCTGGCCGGAGCGGTACACCCAGGACCCCGGCAAGGCCGCTGTCGTCACCCCCGCTCGTAGACGCTCACGTGGAACGGGCTCGAGGCGGTGCAGGGCTCCCCGTTCCAGCCGCCCCACCGGCGGGCCAGGCGCAACCCGGCCAGGCGCGCCATGAGGTCCATCTCGGAAGGCCAGACGGTGCCCGGGGTCAGGCGTTCTCGCGAGGCGACCCCTCGGTCACGACACCGGTGATCCAGTCCGCGTGCGCCACCGGGTTCGTGAGCACCATCGGACCCACACACAGCGGGTTCGCGTCGAAGTCACCGTCACGGCTGACGACGCCGACGAGTTCCCAGTCCCCCTCCCCGCCGCGAACGAGGGGACCCCCGGAGTCGGAGACGCACATCTGGGCCTCGTCGGTGGGGTGCTCCGAGCACAGGTCCCCCTCCGGGTCCATCTCCGCGCAGCGGTCGGGGGAGACCACCCCGGTGTCCAGCTGCTGGAGGGTGTCGGGCTTGCCCTCCTCGCCGAACTCGTCGAGCATCCCCCAGCCCAGACCGCGCACCGTCTCCCCCGGAACGGCCGACCCCTCCCCGACGCTCACGGGCCGCTGGTCGACCGGGGCGTCCAGGCGCAGGAGCGCGAGGTCGTTGCGCAGCAGGTACTGGGAGAGCGGGTAGTCGGGGTCGTCGCTGACGTCCTCCACCCCGTACTCCGGGTGGAAGACGACCTCGACCACCGCGCGCTCGCTGCCGCCCGCGTTCAGGTCGGTGCTGCCCACCCGTACCGTGAGCCGCTCGGGGGCGGTGCAGTGGCCCGCGGTGAGGACCCACCGCTCATCGACCAGCGCACCCCCGCACAGGTGCTCACCGTTGTCGTCGTACAGGGCCGCCATGAACCCGTACTCCTCGGTGGCGTCGACACCTCCGATGATCCCGAAGGCGGGCGTGGCCAGTGCCGTCGCCCCGAGGAACGCCCCCACGGCCAGACCTCCGGCGACCATCGGGGCGCGCCCGGCCCCGAATCGACTCCTGCGGCTGTCAGTCATGCCGGACCCTTCCGTCCTGGGATGTGATCGTGCGGCGGCTCGCCGCCACACCCCAAACTAGGAAGCGCGAGCCCCCGGGGCATCGGCCACGAGGACCAGCCGGGCCACCGACGAAAGTGCTCCACCACGCGGCGAAGGGACTACGGAAGACACGCCCGGAGGATACGGAGGTACACGGACACCGGGCCCCGTCAGGCGGGGAGACGGGAGCCGAGGGACAGCCCCATCCCCTCGGCAGAGGACTCGACCGCCCTGACCGCCCACACCCGTTCGTCGATCCGGGTGCCCTTGGCGGTGGTGTACCCGTCCACCGCCAGGACCCGGGAACGCTCGTCCTCCCCCAGGAGTCGGGCGGTCGAACGGGACCCGTCCGAGAACACCAGGGGGAACTCCCCGGAAAGGCCTCCGGGGGTCCTCGCCGTGGTCGCCACGAACACCCGGGCTCCGGGAAACAGGTGGCTGTACCCGGCGTGGGCGGTGGTGGCTGCGCTCATACGGGTCCCCAGAGACGGTGGTCCGGACCCCTCCACACTCGCAGAACCCCCTCCGGCAGCCGGGGCGCCGCGTCTCCGGCGTGTTCGCGCGACCCCTTGCCCCTCGGCACCGCGTGCTCCATGATGCGTCCGACACCAACGGATGACGGAACCCGCCGAGTGGGGCCACTCCGCGCCCCCCGTGCGGCTGTACAGAAACGGGTCCCATGCCGAGTGAAGGAAAAGCCCGGGCCGAGTACGAACGTCTCTACTCCGCCGCCGCATGGATGCTGGCGTTGGAACACCCGTGGAGCCGGAAGCGGGGCTGGTCGCAGGAACGAATGACGGCCTGGTGTGACCTGGCGCGAGTATTGGCCTCCGACGCGCGGGACACCTCCGGGCCCGGGGACCCCTCCGATCCGACACGGCACCTGCTGACCCGTCGGGGTCCCGGAGACCAGCCCGTGCCCCTGGCCGGTGCTGCCCGGGACTGGTGGGCCCGGCTGGAGGGGGCGGGCCAGTTCCGACACCCCGGTTACGTGCTGCTGGACCACCCCGAGATCTACGGGGACGTCGCCTTCGAGCCCGGTTCGTGTGTGATCGTCACCGACCGATGGGTGTCCGCCGTGGCGCGGGTGACAGCCGACCTCGAACGGCGCCTTGCCCCGGGACTACCCGCATGTGAGATCGCACCTGAGGCTGGCACTCTCTCCGTGACCCTGCACGAGATCGCCGATCACCTGCGCGGTGCGATCACCGGCCGGGGACCCACTCCCCGCCCCGGCCGGGCTTCCTGGGTCGCCTCGACCCCGGAACCGTTCGCCACTCGGGCCGACACCTCACGCCGGGAGCTCCTGCGAGAGGTGGCTCGGCGCGCGGCCGACCAGATCCCTTCTCGGGAACGCCTCATCGCCGCGAAAGACCGCAGCGTCGGTAGGAAGACGGCCCTGGCGGCACAGACCCTGCGGCGGGTCCTCGCGGGAGAGGAGGACCAGCCCTGGCGCGACCGCGGCACGATGGACCCCGGGCACGCCCTGATGGCGGGAAGTCGTGACCCCTCCTTCCGCAGTATGGACGAGAAGTTCCGACGAGAGCTGTTCGGGGAGTCCCCGCTTCCGAGGGTGCCGGTCGAACGGGAGTACGCCGAGCCGTACCGGCCTGGCGAACCCCTCTGGAAGGCGCTGGTCCCGGGGACCGTGGACGTCGTCGCGGAGATCCTCGACGAGGCCGCGGCCCGCCTCGAACCCGGCCGTTCCACGGCCATGGTCGGCTACGACGCCCAGGTCTTCTCGCACCTGTGCGGCAGGATCACCGACCGCCTGTTCGGGCTGTGAGCCGAAGGGTCGGAGGAGTCGTTCCCTGTCATCGCCGTACCGGGTGTCGGGCGGCCGGGCGGGCCCGGACTTCCGACGCTCGGAATTCCCCGGTCCCCTTCCAAGAGCCAACGTTCACTTCTCACGTCCGCTCAGCGGTGTTAAGGTGCCCGGCATGCTCTCAGCGCGCTCGATCTCCGAGGCCCGCCTGTACATCGAACTGCGTTCTTGTGGGGACTGCGGCGGCTCTTGGACGGCGCCTCTGCACAGGCTGAACCTCATCGGTGGTCGACCGGTCGCCGTCGACACGGTCGCGTGTTTCTCCTGCGGTCGCCAGGAGCGGTTCGAATTCCTCCTCCCGACGGAAGTGGAGACCGCGTCGGGGTACGGGGGCGCGGACAGCTCACAGATCGTGGACGCCGGAGAATTCCTGTGGGCCAGTGATCACTACGCCGACCTCGCCTTCGACCGGAGGGACGCGGCCACGCCCCAGGAGCGGGCCGCGGTCGCCGAACTCCTGAAACGGTCGGTCAACGCGCTGGAAGAGGTCCTCAAGTTCGTGCCGGGGGATGCTGACCGCGTGCCTTTGGACGACATCACGTCCGACCGGGGGCGTTCTCTCTACGGGAACAACCCCGATCGTTTCCGAGCGGGCCACGTGGAGGCAGAACTGCTGAATCTGTGCCGACTGTGGGATGCCTATGGAGTCCAGGAACCGAGAGGTGCCCACCCCGAGTGATCGACCGGGAGTCCGCGTTCCCAGTGTCCGCCCAGTGGTCGGCGAGTACTCGGGGGCTCCACCCGCGCTCCCCGGGTCAGGTGCCGCGGAGGAACTCCTCCGCCTGGCTGCGCAGCGGTTCGGGGGCGGCGGACCAGACGGGGAAGCTCATCAGCTCGCGCAGCTTGACCGCCTTCACCTCCCGCGGGGCGTCCTTGCTCAGACGAAGGTGGAACCAGGCCTGGTCCAGCTGGTCGAAGGGCAGGTCCCAGGACACACCGACGCCCTCCTCCACGTGGCCGGGCGGCGGTGAGAAGACGGCGACCTCGTCGGCGGTCGCGGCCGGTTCGATCTGCAGGAGGGTGAGGTCGAGCCGTTCGAAGAGGTCGCGGAACAGCGCCCGGTGTCTTTCGACGGTCTCGGTCGAGGGACGTTCTCCCTTGTGGAAGTAGACGGAGAGCAGCCATCCGTCGTCGCCGCTGCGCCCGAGCTCCAGGAGGAGGCGCCGGGCGTCGTCGGTGAAGTAGCGGTGCGCGATGCTCGTCGCCGCGCCGTACCCCTCGGTGCGGGGCGTGTCCTCGTCGAGCCCGAGCGTCTCGTGGAGCCACCGCACCTGGTCGGTGGTGAGGTCTCCGTAGGCGTGGGCGATGAGTGCGGGCAGGAACACGGGTGGAGTCCCTTCCGTGGTCGGGGCCGTGCGGACCCTCGGGTGGGGCCGCCCCACACACGGGTCAGGGAGTGTGACTGGTCGACTGCCACGCTAGCGGCACGGGACGTTCGGCTGAAGGGCCGGGTGGACCGCGGAGTCCGGACACGCAGAGCGTCCTGCCCTACTGTGCCGGTGTGACTACGCGATGGACGATCCACGGCGAGAAGCTGGTGGACGAGAACCGGCACATCCGACTGTCCACGGTCGACGTCACCCTCCCGGACGGGGTGTCCTTCACGCAGTACGTCGTGGCCATGCCCCCGGCGGCGATGACGCTGGTGGTCAACGACCAGGCCGGGCGATGACCACATTGCCCCCAAGGCCCGACCTCTACGGAAAGCGCGTCACGCCCGGCCCGCCACGCCCGCTGACGGTTCCTGCGCCTGGAGCGCACCTGGCCCTGGGCACAGGCGTTCACCACGGTGATCCGAAGTGTTCACGCCGTCGCCGAGCGCGCCAACACACTGCTCCGGCTCGAACACGGCCGCACCGCCTGAACATAGATCACCAACCGTCACGAGACGTTACCGAGAACGGTTCAATGCTGACTCAAGCTCTGCCATACCACTGCGGTAGTGATCAAGGCGCGTGTTGATCTCTTCACGGTGGAAGCGCTCAGGCGATTCCTCTCTGACGGATCTTCCCAGGTCAGAGAAGAACGCACTTTCCGGAACCTCGTCAGCCCTTTCCGGAATGAACTTCAGGACCTCTTCAAGCATGACGACCGCACGCTGCATGAGGGAACGGGCCACACGGAGTTCCTCCTTCGAGAGACCCGTGACATCCACCGGGACTTCCGACGCTCCTCTGTCACCGAGCCACAGGAACTCTCCCGGATCGATGATGCTTGATGGCGTACTTCCACCGATCGCCGGGTAACCTGCTCGTTCTCTGGTCTCGAGTTCGAACTCATACCGACCTGACCCGGAACAGCGTCCGCACTGCCCCTCGTAGACAGCGACGAACACTCCGTCACGCTTCTCCAGCCAGTGATCTACCTGATCCAGGATGGGGTAATCGCATGAGCACAGGTGAAGCTGTAGATAGAGGCGGGCCTCTCGGATGGATCGCGCGTACAGCATGGTCGCGATACTAATCGGGGATCGTCCCTGTCGACGACTGGTGTCCGGTCATAACGGTGACAGGGAATCGGTGGCCGCGCGAACCTCGACGCGCGGCGCGGAGGTGGCGACGCAGTGTTCACTCGAAGGGGGCGTCGTGCCCGAACGAGACCCTGTGGCGATACGGCCCGCGGCTAAGGATCGGCTCCCCCGGATCGTGAGGGAAGAGTTCGGCGAAGCCTTTCGGCGGCAGATCGAAATGAAACGTGAGGGTCGGCGCGAATTCTTCGCTCTCGGCGACTCGAACAACACCCCCTTCACGATCCGTGTTGACGCGGGACCACTTCCGGACAACGAGCTCGCCCGCGTTTACGGGAACACGTCCTCGACTAACCATGTCATTCTGCCCTCCGATCAACTGGATATCTGGACCGAGATCGGGTTCTGCTGGGCGACGAGGTTGGCGAAGGGCACTTCGAGGCCCATGCCACCGACCACTGGCTGGTGGTCGGTATGGGAGGCACGGGCGTTTCAGTAGTTGAAGCCATCCTCCAGGAGAACCCGAACGCCCGTGTCACGATTCTGGGCGGCGAACCCGCGTTCGTGCTCCAGAACGCCGTTCGGCTCAAGGAGCTGACAGAGCGGTACGGCCCCGACGGCGACGGGCGTCTGACGAAGATCGATGGTCGGCTCTTGTCACTGGACGCGCCACCGGACCGGATGGCCGTCCGCGGGTTCACGTTGAGGCTGTGGACACGAAGAAGGCCCCTGGCGCGCGAACCGTGTTCGCTGCTCAGGGGCCGTCTTGCTTACGGAGCGGATGACGGGAATCGAACCCGCGTTATCAGCTTGGGAAGCTGAAGTTCTACCATTGAACTACATCCGCGTCGGGACGCCCGAGGGGCTGTCCAACGCTGGCTATCCTAGCCCAACTCCGGGCCCGGAAGGCAAGTCGGCGGGGTGAGCGGTGCTGCGGACGGCGTGTTCTCGCAGGCGGTAAGTTCGGAGCGTGCTGCTCTCCGATCGCGATATCAGGTCAGAAATCGACTCCGGGCGGGTCCGGATCGATCCCTTCGAACCCTCCCTCGTCCAGCCGTCGAGCATCGACGTCCGCCTCGACCGGTTCTTCCGGGTCTTCGAGAACCACAAGTACCCCCACATCGACCCCTCTGTGGAGCAGCCGGACCTGACCCGGCTGGTCGAGACCGACGGGGAGGAGGCGTTCATCCTTCACCCCGGCGAGTTCGTGCTGGCCTCCACCTACGAGGTGGTGACGCTGCCGGACGACATCGCGAGCCGGTTGGAGGGCAAGAGCTCCCTGGGGCGGCTGGGGTTGCTGACGCACTCCACGGCCGGGTTCATCGACCCCGGTTTCTCCGGGCACGTCACCCTGGAGCTGTCCAACGTGGCCACGCTCCCGATCAAGCTCTACCCGGGGATGAAGATCGGCCAGCTGTGCATGTTCCGGCTGACCTCGCCCGCGGAGCGCCCCTATGGTTCGGCGGCGTACGGGTCCCGGTACCAGGGCCAGCGCGGGCCCACTCCGTCGCGGTCGCACCAGAACTTCGTGCGGACCCGGATCGTCGAGGGGTAGCCGGGCGGGGCCCTCTGGATCACCGGAGGGCGCTTACGGTACGGTCATGTACTGACACGTTCTGTCGCATTTACCCTCTGTCTCGTGAGTGTGATGCAGCTCACCCTCGTGTGGCTAGTGGCATAGATCACATATGGACGTTTTCCGACGTCGGCATCCCGTGTCACAGGTCGGCGGACGGGTTTTATGGCGCCTAAACCTGTTATCTGGTAGTGACATGCCGCCTGAACTGTGTGTTCATATCTCGGTAAGGTTGCGCCCCGACGTGAACCAGGTAGTGGTTTCGCCCGATTCGGGTGCGCACGGAGGGGGCTCTGCGCGGACCGGCTACCTGAAGTAGCCGCGGGCCGTGCGTGGGGTGATCACATCCCGCTCGGCCTCGCGCCAGGGACAGCCCCCTTGAGGAGACCGTGCCAGTAGTACGCGCAGACCACCTGTACAAGGTGTTCGGTAGGCAGTCGAAGGCGGCCGTCGAACGGCTTGCCGACGGCAGCCACCGCGACACCATCGCCGACCTCGACGTGACCGCTGCCGTCATCGACGTGTCCTTCGAGGTCCAACCCGGCGAGATCTTCGTCGTCATGGGCCTGTCGGGATCAGGGAAGTCCACCCTGATCCGCATGCTCAACGGACTTCTCGACGCCACGTCCGGATCGGTCGAGATCGACGGCGTCGACATCACCACCCTGAGCCACAAGAACCTGCTGAAGCTGCGCGGCGAGAAGATCAGCATGGTCTTCCAGCACTTCGCCCTGCTGCCGCACCGCACGGTTCTGGAGAACGCCGCCTACGGGCTGGAGCTGCGCGGCCTCCCGCGCGCCGAGCGTTTCGCCAAGGCCAAGGAGACCCTCGCCCTCGTGGGGCTGGAGGGGTGGGAGGACAAGCTCCCGCAGCAGCTTTCGGGCGGTATGCAGCAGCGCGTGGGCCTGGCCCGCGCCCTGGCGGCCGACACCGACATCATCCTGATGGACGAGGCCTTCAGCGCCCTGGACCCGCTGATCCGTCGCGACATGCAGACGCAGCTCCTGGAGCTCCAGGCGACGCTGGGCAAGACCATCATCTTCATCACGCACGACCTCAACGAGGCCATGCGTCTCGGTGACCGGATCTGCGTGCTCCGCGACGGCCGGGTGGCCCAGATCGGTGAGGCCTCGGAGATCCTGAACTCTCCCGCGAACGAGTACGTCGAGCGCTTCGTCGAGGACGTCGACCGCAGCCGCGTGCTCACGGCGGCCGGGGCCCTGGCGGCTGTCGCCGTCGACGCCGACGCCCCCGAGGTCGCCGCTGACACCCTGGTCGCCGACCTGTTCACCAGCGTCGCCACCGAGAACCGCCTCCGCGTCGTCTCGGGCGACGGAGAGGTGCTGGGCATGGTCACCCGCGAGTCCGTGCTCGCCGCGCTGGTGCAGGGTGAGACCGCGGAGGTGGCCCAGTGACCCCGGTCGACTTCCCTCCGTCGCTGCCCATCGGTGACGGCTTCGAGGCCGTCAACTCCTGGCTGAAGAGCAACTTCGGCCTGTTCTTCGACCTCACCGGCGACTTCATCCGCTGGGCGGTCTCCGTCCTGTCCGGGTTCTTCGTGGACCCCGCGGCCGGTCAGCTCGCCTTCCTCGCGGCCGTGATCATCGCGGTCCCGTTGGTGCGCGCCCGTCGCGTCCCGCTGCTCGCCATCGTCGTGGTGGTCTCGCTCCTGTACATCGCCGAAGCCCAGTTCGCTCTGGTGACGGGCTTCGTCAACAGCGTGCCGGGGCTCTTCCGCTGGGCGATGGGCGTGTTCGACACGAACATCGAGCCCACCTTCGTCGTCTCGCTGGTCTTCCTGATCGCGACGGCGGTGCTGGGCGTGGTGGACCAGGCCAACCGCGTGCGCACGGGGATCGTCGCGGGCGGATGGCTGGTTCTGGCGCTGCTGGGCTGGCTGGTCCTGCCCGCGCTCGTGACCGACCCCACGGCCGTGTTGATGATCCTGCTGCTGAGCCTGCTCGCGCTCTCGGTGGCCGGATGGCGTCTGGGCGTCTTCGCGCTGGTCGCGCTGACCGTGGTGGCGTCCGTGGGCCAGTGGCCCAACGCCATGGACACCCTCGGCCTGGTGCTGGTGGCCAGCCTGATCGCGGTGGTCATCGCGATCCCCATCGGCATCCTGGCCGCCTACAACGACGTCGTCAGCAAGGTCACCAAGCCCGTTCTGGACCTGATGCAGACGCTCCCGGCGTTCGTCTACCTGATCCCGGCGATCTTCTTCTTCTCCATCGGTGCGGTGCCCGGTGTGGTCGCGACCATCGTGTTCGCGATGCCGCCCGGTGTGCGCCTGACCGAGCTGGGCATCCGCCAGATCGACAAGGAGCTGGTCGAGGCGGGCGAGGCCTTCGGCGCCCCCAGGCACAAGATCCTCACCGGTATCCAGCTGCCGCTGGCCCTGCCGACGATCATGGCCGGTGTGAACCAGGTGATCATGCTGGGCCTGTCCATGGTCGTCATCGCGGGCATGGTCGGCGCCGGCGGTCTCGGCAGCCAGGTGTACCAGGGCATCACCCGCAACGACGGTGCGCTGGGCTTCGAGGCCGGTATCGCCGTGGTGATCCTGGCGATCTTCCTGGACCGCCTGACCGCCGCCGTCACCCGCAAGAGTCCCCAGGCCAGGGTCGGCAGTGCGTCCTGACACCGGTCTTTTCCCCGTAGTCCTGATGGAAGGAATCCAGATGAACAGCCGTAAGCGCATGATGGCCCTGGCCGCGGCAGGTATGAGCGGTGTGCTCCTGCTGACCGCCTGTGGCGGTGGCGGCGAGGACCTGACCGGCGGCTCCGGCGAGAGCGGCGGTGCGGGCACCGGCGACGACCTCAAGGACATCAACATCGCGCTGATCGCCTGGGAGGAGGCGATCGCGGTCACCCACATGTGGGAGGTCATCCTGGAGGAGAAGGGCTACAACGTGGACGTCACCGACGTCGACGTGGCGCCGATGTACCAGGGCGCCGCCAACGGTGCTATCGACCTGTTCCTCGACACCTGGCTCCCGACCACCCACGAGACCCAGTGGGACACCTACGGGGACCAGCTGGAGGACCTGGGCTCCTGGTACGACAACGCCGTCCTGACGCTGACCGTCCCCGCCTACATGGAGGACGTCAACTCGATCCCGGACCTGCTCGACCACGCGGACGAGCTGGACAACCGCATCGTCGGTATCGACTCCGGCGCTGGTCTCACCATCACCACCCAAGACTCGGCCATGCCGGGCTACGGGCTGGACGACGACTTCGAGCTGGTGACCTCCTCCGGCGCGGCGATGCTCGCGGAGCTGGACTCGGCGATCGCCGACGAGGAGCCCATCGTCGTCACCCTGTGGCGTCCGCACCCGGTCTATGTCAAGCACGACCTCAAGGACCTCGAGGACCCCGAGGGCCTCATGGGTGGTGCCGAGACGATCCACGCGGTCGGCCGTGACGGTTTCGGTTCGGACTACCCGCAGCTCTCCGCCTGGCTGGAGGACTGGAGCATGAGCGACGACGAGCTCGCCTCCCTGGAGGCGCTGACCGTCGGCGAAGACGCTGACGACCCCGAGGCCGGGGCGCGCGAGTGGCTCTCCGAGAACCCCGAGTTCCTGGAGCGCACCCTCGGCGACGACGCCCAGGGCCTCGAGTTCTAGGACTCACGGTGTGTCCCCTGTCACGGGGTGTACCGAATGCCCGTTCTGTCGGGTAGACATACGATGACGGCCGCCTTCACCGCGTGTGGGGGCGGCCTTCGTCTGGGCGAGGTTCCGGAACAGCGCCGACGGCCCCATGGGGTGCCCCTCACGTCGGCCGGTTCCGCGTGTGTGCGTACGGGGGGAACGAGGACATGAGGGTCGGTCGTGGACGAGGGACGGCGCTGGCGTCTGCAGGGCTGGGCGGTGCGCTCCTGCTCTCCGCCTGTTCGGGGGGCCCGGCCGGAGGCGGCTCCGAGGCGGGCGAGGACCTGCGGGAGGTCAACATCGCGTTGATCGCCTGGGAGGAGGCCGTGGCGGTCACCCACATGTGGGAGGCCATCCTGGAGGAGAAGGGCTACGACGTGACGGTCACCGAGGTCGACGTGGCCCCGGCCTTCCAGGGGGTGGCCGACGGCGAACTCGACCTGTACCTGGACATGTGGCTTCCGGTCACGCACCACGAGTACATGGAGCGGCACCGGGACAGTATCGAGAGCCTGGGCTCCTGGTACGACAACGCCGTCCTCACCCTCGCGGTACCGGAGTACGTGGAGGACGTGCGGTCGATCGACGACCTCCCCGCGCACGCGGACGCGCTGGGCGGCTCGATCGTGGGCATCGAACCGGACGCCGGTCTGACCCAGGTCACCCGTGACCAGGCCATGCCCCTGTACGGGTTGGACGAGGGCTTCGAGTTGGAGACGTCGTCGGGCGCGGGGATGATGGAGCGGCTGGACGGCGCGATCGCCGAGGAGCGGCCCGTCGTCGTGACGCTGTGGCGCCCGCACCCCGCGTACGCGCAGTACGACCTGCGTGACCTGGAGGACCCGCAGGGCGGTATGGGCGGCACCGAGGGGCTGCACTCGATCGGGCGCGCGGGGTTCGGCGAGGACTACCCCGAGCTGGCCGGGTGGCTGCGCGACTGGACGATGGACGACGACGAGCTGGCGTCCCTGGAGGCGCTCACGGTCGGCCCCGGGGTCGACGACCCCGCGGCCGGGGCGCGCGAGTGGCTCTCCCAGAACCCGCTGTTCCTGGAGCGCACGCTGATGGACGCGGCCGAGGGGCTGGAGTTCTGACCGGCCGGTCCACCGGAGACGGCGGAAGGGTCCGCCTCCCCTCGGGGAGGCGGACCCTTCCGTTGGGGCCGGGGTCAGGGGGCGTAGTAGCCGCCCTGGGCTCCGCCGACGCTGCGTTGGTTGGCCGCGCCCGGCCTCTCGCGCCTGGGCAGCGCGTAGGCGGCCAGGAGTCCGCCCAGGAAGCCGAACAGGTGCGCCTGCCAGGAGACGCCGGGGTGTTGGGGCAGGACCCCCCAGATCATCGTTCCGTAGAAGATGACCACGCAGATCATGATGACGATGTCGACGGTCCTGCGTTCGATGATGCCGCGTAGCACCGTGTAGCCGAAGTAGCCGAAGACCAGCCCGCTGGCACCCACCGTCACGACGTGCGCGGGGGTGAACAGCCACACGCCGACGCCGCTGACGACGGCGACGATGAGTGTGGTGAGCAGGAACCGGCCCAGGCCGCTGAAGGCGACGAGGGCTCCCAGCACCAGGAACGGCAGCGAGTTGCCGATCAGGTGGGCGAAGTTGCCGTGCATGAAGGGCGCGGTCAGGACGGTCCAGGGCGCGTCGGTGTTGCGGGCCTGGATGCCGAACTGCCGGTCGAGGTGTCCCCCGAGCGGGGTGTCGAGGATCTCGAGGACCCACATGGCCGCGAGCATCCCCGCGACGGTCAGGATGGCGGTGATTCTGGACTGCTTCACCCCATCGAGACTAGATGAAGCTGCCTTGGGTCGGTATGTTCCCGGGGCGCGTGTGGGCGAAATGATCTGTTGTGTTCACAGATGACTGCTGTGTCGCGCCCGTCCCCGGGGTGGCCGTACCGGGCTGTCAGGAGGTCAGGGAGCGCTTGCGCGGCGGGATTCCGGACACGGCCATGAACGCCTCCACCTTGGCCGGGTTGGTCATCCCGGTGAGCGGCAGGTAGGTGCGAGAGGTGCGGCGGCTCTTGAGCGAGGGGAAGCGCTTGGGCCGACCGGTGTGGTCGCACAGGCCCAGGGAGCGGATACGGCCGGGCAGCACGTAGTACGAGCCGATGTCGACGAAGGGCACCCGGACGACGTAGTCGCCTCTCTCGTAGCGGAACTCGTCCTCGGAGACCTCCAGGACCGGTGCCTTGATCCGGTGTCCGTCGAAGGCCGCGGCTCCGCCGAGGAGGGCGAGGAGGACGCCGAGCACGATGTTGGCCCAGTGGGCGGGGTCGACGGCCACGACCACGGCGCCCAGGGCGACCAGGGCGTAACCACCCCACAGCTCCACGTACTTGCGGCCTACGGGGCAGACCAGGCGGACCGGTTCGGACACGGCGGATGCCTCTCTCGCTGGGCGGGGCGCTGAGGATGACGGAGGCCGTCACTGGGAACCCTATCCGCTTCGTGGGTGCGGCCATCGCTGTTTCGGTCAGCTCGTGCGTGGGGTTCCGGACAGGGGCAAGGGGGTTTCCTCCTTCGTGTCGCTTTTGATCGAGTGGTGATCGGGTTATCCCATGAATTTCGCGCTGGTGTGTTCGGTGGGTTCGCGGGCGGAGGATGTGGCCCTCCGGTGCTTGTTTCGTGCCTTGTGCGAACTTTGGGTCGTTTGTCCTGTTCTCTCTCGGTAGTTGTTCGCACCGGAGTCGTAGTTAAACGACGTTTACGTTTGTCTTTTTGTCGCCTCCGGTCGTGATTGGCCCGCTGTGCTTTTCGGGTCTGTCCGAATCCCGCTGCCCCGAGGTCGCGTCCTTGGTGTCTGCTTGACCTGGCATGATGTGGAGATGTCCTGGTTGTTGCCCGGGTATTCGGAGTGCGTGTCCCAAGGTGGGTGGGCGCGGGTGCGAACTGGTTGCGGATGGGTCACGAAACCGGCATTGGGGCTATACAGACATTTCGCTTAATGGTCTTCTAATCGACTAATCGCCTAGTTTTGGTGGGTTGTGTCCCGCGGGGCGCCGACCCATGGCCTGTACGCATGAATGATCAAGGGTGTGACTATGTTCAAGCGCCGAAAGACGCTGGCGCTCGCCGCCGCGGCGACGTCAGCGGTCATGGTGGCCAGTGGTTGCGGTGGCGGAGGGGGTGACGGCGGCGGTGGCACCAAGGAGGTCACCTGGGTGATCAACAGCCTCCCCGGCGCCTGGCAGGCCACCAGCGTCGCCGGTGGCAGCGTGTACGTCATCCAGATGCTCTCCGGTGTGCTCCCCTACACCGGCCAGTGGCAGCCGGACGCGACGTACGAGTACAACATGGACGTCCTCGCCGAGGAGCCCCAGCTCATCAACGACGACCCCGACGAGGGGCCGTTCGAGTGGACCATCACGCTCGCCGACGACGCCGTCTGGAGCGACGAAGAGCCGATGACCGGTGAGGACCTGCGCGTCTCCTGGATGCTCGGCACCAGCCCGGACGAGGGCTACTGCGGCGGGTGCGACCCCGCTCCTCCGCCAGCAACGACAAGGTCGAGTCCGTCGAGGTCGACGGCAAGACCGCCACCTTCAAGCTCAAGGAGGGGCTGGCCGACCCGGAGTGGATGGGCCTCTTCGACGCGCACAGCCAGACCGGTGGCTTCGTGCCCGCGCACCTGGCCGAGGAGAACGGCTGGGACATCGACGACGCCGACGACCTGGGCGAGTACTACGCCTGGCTGCACTCCGAGCGCCCCGAGTGGTCCGGCGGCCCGTACATGATCACCGCGGGCGACCTGGAGAACGAGGTCGTCAAGGAGCCGAACCCCAACTGGTTCGGTGAGACCGAGCCCGCGCTCGACAAGATCACCATGCCGTACAACGCCGAAGAGGGCACCTTCGTCAACGCCTTCATCAACAACGAGATCGACGGCGCCAACCCGGCCGACTACAGCGAGGACGTCATCCTCCAGCTCCAGGACGTCGCCAACGCCGAGGTGACCGTCGCCGAGGGCGCCACCTGGGAGCACATCGACCTCAACCTGAGGAACGAGAAGCTGCAGGACGTCGAGCTGCGCCGCGCCATCTTCACCGCGATCGACCGCGACGACATCGCCAACCGCAACTTCGGCGCCGGCTACCCCGAGTACGAGCTGAAGAACAACCACACCTTCGGCGCGGACAGCCCCTACTTCGTCGACCACTACGAGAACGAGCCCCTGGGCACCGGCGACCTCGACGAGGCCCGGAGCATCCTGGAGGAGGCCGGCTACGAGGGCTTCGAGTCCGGTGAGACCCTCACGCTGGACGGCGACGAGATCGGCCCGTTCCGCCTGCGCAGCACCGACTCGACCGTCCGCAACACCTCGGTCCAGCTCATCCAGGCCCAGCTCTCCGAGATCGGCATCACGACCAACATCGAGATGACCGACGACCTCGGCGGCATGCTCGCCGCGGCCGAGTACGACATCGTCCAGTTCGGCTGGTCCGGTTCCCCGTACTTCGTGACCACCCCGCAGCAGCAGTGGCACTCCGAGAGCGGCAGCAACTTCGGCGGCTACGCCAACGACGAGGTCGACGAGCTGACCGAGGGCGTGGACAACGCCCCCGACCTGGACACCGCCGCCGACCTGTCCAACCAGGCCATGGCGATCCACGTTCCGGAGGCCTACGTCATGCCGATCATGGCGGAGCCGAACTACTTCTTCGCGAACTCGGACCGCCTCGTGAACGTCCACGACAACCTTCAGTCCAGCTACCGAGCCACCTACAACATCGGTGAGTGGGACGTCGCCAGCTAGTCCGGCGCACCACCCAGGTCCGGCCCCGGACACCCTCCCGGGGCCGGACCGGTCCTCGTCCACCCCTGAAGGATCACTCCCATGCTCGTTTACACGACGCGGCGCATCCTGGGCGCGATACCCGTCCTGATCCTCGCGTCCATCCTCACCTTCGTGATGATCGACATCTCCGGTGACCCGCTCGCCGACGTCCGGATGGCCCAGCCACCGCCCACCGAGGCCGTGCTGCAACAGGCGGAGGAGCGGCTCTACCTCGACCGCTCCATGCCCGAGCGGTACTGGCTGTGGGTGACCGGGATCGGCGGAAACGGCGACATCGGACTGCTCCAGGGGGAGTTCGGTCCCTCCACCCAGGGCGCCCACTACGACATCGGCACGGCCATCGCCGAACGCCTGTGGACCACCCTGCGCCTGGTGGGCGCGGCCATGGTCTTCGCGCTGGGCCTCGCGATCATCACCGGCGTGATCAGCGCGCTGCGCCAGTACTCGAAGCTCGACTACACCCTGACCTTCGTCGGCTTCCTCGCCCTGGCGCTGCCGACCTTCTGGTTCGCGGGCATCATGCAGGCAGCCGGGGTCAAGTTCAACCAGCTGGTGGGCGAGCAGGTCTTCGCCACGATCGGCGACGGCCGCTTCCGAGCCGAGGGCGCGCCGTTGTGGGACCAGTTCCTCAACGCCTTCGCGCACATGGCGCTGCCCACGATCGTGCTCATGCTCATCAGTTTCGCGTCGTGGAGCCGCTACCAGCGCACCTCGATGCTGGAGGTGATGAACAGCGACTACGTGCGCCTGGCGCGGGCCAAGGGCCTGCGCAACCACACGGTCATCAGGCGCCACGCGCTGCGCACCGCCCTGATCCCCCTGACCACCGTGGTGGCCATCGGCGTCGCGGGTGTCATCGACGGGGCCATCCTCACCGAGGTGGTCTTCCAGTGGCGTGGTCTCGGTGACTACTTCATCACCGCGGTGGACAAGAACGACTCCTTCGCGCTGATGGGATGGCTGCTGCTCAGCGGCGTCATCGTCATCCTGGCCAACCTCGTCGCCGACCTGCTGTACGCCGTGCTGGACCCGAGGATTCGCTATGAGTGAGAACGGCATGTCGAAGAGCGCGCGCCGTGACCCGGCGAAGAAGCGCGGGAGCGGCGCGGACCAGACCCAGCTCCAGACCATCCTGATCCGGTTCACGCGCCACCGGCCCGCGATGATCAGCCTGGTCCTCCTGGCGGTCATCGCCCTGTTCGCGTTCGTCGGACCCTTCCTCTGGACGTGGGACCACACGGTCTACCGGGAGATCCCCAGTAACCAGCCCCCGTCCGGCACCCACCCGCTGGGCACCTCGGCCGCCGGGCACGACGTCCTCGGCCAGCTCATGCGCGGAGCCCAGCAGACGCTGAAGGTCGCCTTCACCGTCTCCTTGCTGTCCACCGCGTTCGGGTCGCTGTGGGGCGCCACCGCCGGGTACTACGGCGGCAGGGTGGACGCGCTCATGATGCGCGTCGTCGACATCTTCCTGATCGTCCCGCTGCTCGTGGCCGCCGCCGCGATCGCGGGCAACAGCGGGGCCGGGACCTCCTGGTCCGCGATCGCCTTGATCATCTCGATCTTCTCGTGGGCCACCATCGCCCGCGTGGTGCGCGGCGTGGTGCTGTCCCTCAGGGAACAGGAGTTCGTCGAGGCGGCCCGCGCGTCGGGCGCCTCGGCACCGTGGATCATCCTCCGGCACCTGCTGCCCAACGCGGCCGGACCGATCATCGTGGCCGCCACCCTGCTGGTGGCGGTGGCCATCCTCGCCGAGGCGGGCATGTCCTTCCTCGGGCTGGGCATCCAGCTGCCGGACATCTCGCTCGGCCAGATGATCGGCAGCGCGCGCACGGCGGTCTCCACGCGACCGTGGCTGTTCTACCCGCCGGGTGTGCTGCTGGTGCTGATCTGTCTGACGATCAACTTCATCGGTGACGGCCTCCGGGACGCCCTCGACCCACGACAGACCAGGGTGCGGCGATGACGACTGAGAACGAGAACGGGGGAGGCACCGCCGTGGCGGACACCGACGACGTGGTGCTGGAGGTCAGCGACCTCAGCGTCACCTTCCCCTCCGACGACGGCCCGCTGCCCGCGGTCCGACAGGTCTCCTACCAGGTGCGCCGGGGCGAGGCCCTGGGCATCGTGGGGGAGTCGGGATCGGGCAAGTCCGTGACCTCCATGGCGATCATGGGCCTGCTGCCCAGGAACGCGAAGGTGGAGGGCTCGGCCCGGCTCCTGGGGCAGGAGATCATCGGGCTGGACGACAAGGCGATCAGCGAGGTCAGGGGTCAGAGGATCGCGATGATCTTCCAGGACCCGCTGACCTCGCTCAACCCCGTGTACACGATCGGCTACCAGATCGCCGAGGCCGTGCTCGCCCACCGGAAGGTGGGCAAGAAGGCCGCCATGGCACGGGCGCTGGAACTACTGGAGATCGTGGGCATCCCGTCCCCGGAGCAGCGGCTCAGGCAGTACCCGCACGAGCTGTCCGGCGGTATGCGCCAGCGAGTGGTGATCGCGATCGCGATGGCCAACGACCCGGACGTGATCATCGCGGACGAGCCCACCACGGCGCTCGACGTCACCGTCCAGGCGCAGGTGCTGGAGGCCCTCCAGCGGGCTCGCGCGGAGACCGGGGCCGCCCTGGTGCTCATCACCCACGACCTCGGCGTGGTGGCCGGGCAGGTCGACCGGGTGGGCGTGATGTACGCGGGCCGCATCGTGGAGATGGGGTCGGTGGAGGAGGTCTTCTACCGGCCGCGTATGCCCTACGCGCTGGGGCTGCTCGGATCGCTGCCGCGCCTGGACGGCGACCGGAGCGACCGGCTCACCCCCATCCTCGGCGCTCCGCCCTCGCTGCGGGACCTGCCGAAGGGGTGCGGGTTCGCGCCGCGCTGCCCCATGGCCCGGGACCGCTGCCACGAGGAGGAGCCCCGGCTGCTCCTCGTCGGCGAGGGCGAGGGAGAGGGCGGCGGGTCGGCCTCCGAACACACCGCCGCCTGCCACTTCAGCGAGGAGCTCGTGGAAGCGGAGGCCGGCGACCTGTTCAGGGCCACCTCGGTGGACACCGAGGGCATGGCCTCGGTCGCCGAGATGGAGGCGGCCGAGTCGCAGGTGGTCGAGGCCCGCGAGGAGTACCTGGAGGAGCTGGGCGCGGACGGCGCCCGCGACGTCTCCTCCACCGAGGAGCCGGAGGTCCTGCTCTCCGCCACCGACCTGGTCAAGCACTTCCCGATCCGCTCCAAGGGGTTGCTGCGGCGCAGGGTCGGGGCGGTACAGGCGGTCTCCGGGATCTCGCTGGACCTGCGTGAACGGGAGACCCTCGCGCTGGTCGGCGAGTCCGGCTGCGGCAAGTCCACCACGGCACGGCTGCTGCTGAACCTCATCAAGCTGACCTCGGGCGAGGTCACCTACATGGGCCAGCCGCTGCACGGGTTGTCCGACCGCCGGATGCGGCCGCTGCGCAAGGACCTCCAGCTGGTGTTCCAGGACCCGTTCGCGTCCCTGGACCCGCGCATGACCGTCGCGGACATCATCGCCGAGCCCATGCGCATCCACGGGAGCGGCCACCGGGACGCCCGCAAACGGGTGTCCGAGCTGCTGGAATTGGTGGGGCTCAACCCCGAGCACGGCTCGCGGTACCCGCACGAGTTCTCCGGTGGCCAGCGCCAGCGCATCGGCGTGGCCCGCGCGCTGTCGCTCAATCCGAGGGTGCTGGTGCTCGACGAGCCGGTCTCGGCGCTGGACGTGTCCATCCAGGCGGGCGTGATCAACCTTCTGGAGGACCTCCAGGACGAGCTCGGGCTGTCGTACCTGTTCGTCTCGCACGACCTGTCGGTGGTCAAGCACATCGCGGACCGCGTGGCCGTGATGTACCTCGGCAAGATGGTGGAGACGGCCACCACGGAGCAGCTGTTCAGCGCTCCGGCGCACCCGTACACGCAGGCGCTGATCTCGGCGATCCCGCTACCGGACCCGGTCAAGGAGCGGACCCGGGAGCGGATCACCGTCACCGGTGACATCCCCAGCCCGGCCAACCCGCCCTCGGGCTGCCGGTTCCGGACCCGGTGCCCGAAGTTCGCCGACGAGCTTTCGGACGCCGAACGCGCCAGGTGCGTGGAGGAGCCGCCGGAGTTGCGGGACCGGGGCACGGGGCACCATGACGCGTGCCACTACTCGAAGGCGATCGAGCTCATCTAGGGCTGGTCCGACGGGGCGGGCGGGGTCTCCCCACCCGCCCCGTCGTCGTGTACGGGTCCTTCTCTCGGGGTGCCTCCGTGCCGCCGAACCGCCCCGGGTGTCCTGGCGTGAGGGGAGTCCGTGGGCTAGGTTCGCCTGGCACACTCCCACTCCTGTTCGGTCCCACCCGAGGAGAGACATGACCCCCGTACCCCCTCGACGATGGCTCCCCGCGCTCGTCGTCGCACCCTTGGTGGCCCTCACGCCGGTGGCGCCGGTGTGGGCCGACACCGCCGACGCGGCCCAGCGCGCCGACGACCTGCGTTCCGACATCGACGCGATCCTGGAGGACCCGGCCCTGGCGGGGGCGACCTCCGGCGTGGTGGTCACCGACGCCGCCTCCGGTGAGGTGCTGTACTCGCGTGACGCGGACACCCCGCTGCTGCCCGCCTCGAACGTGAAGCTCTTCACGGCCGCCGCGGCCCTGGAGGAGCTCGGAGCCGACCACACCTTCGACACCGAGGCCGTGGTGGAGCGCCGCCCGGGCCGGGGGGACGTGCCCGAGCTGTACCTGGTCGGCGGCGGCGACCCGACCCTGAACGCGGAGGACCTCGACACGATCGCCGCCGAGGTGGCCGCCTCCGGGGTGACCTCCGTCGGCGACCTGTACGCGGACGACTCGTGGTTCGACAACCAGCGCCTCGTGGACGACTGGTGGCCCGAGGACGAGCCGTACGCCTACTCGGCGCAGATCTCCGCGCTCACCGTGGCCCACGGCGAGCGCTACGACACCGGTGTGACCGAGGTGACCGTGACCGCCTCCTCGGCCGGTGAGCCGGTGAGCGTGGACCTGGGCGCCGCCGAGGGCTACGCGGAGCTCGACAACCGGGCCGCCACCGTTCCCGCGGGGGAGGGCACCGGGATCACGGTCGACCGCCCTGTCGGCACCAACACCCTGCGGGTCACCGGGTCGCTGTCGGAGAACGCCGGTCCCGTGGTCGCGCTGCGCACGGTGGACGAGCCCGCGGGGCTCGCCGGGCACCTGTTCGCCCAGGCCCTGGAGGAGAACGGCGTGACCGTGACGGGCGAGGTCACCCGGGGAGAGGTGCCCCAGGACTGGCACCGTCCGCGCGTGGTGGGCGACCACACCTCCATGCCGCTGGGCGAGGTGCTGGTCCCGCTCATGAAGTTCAGCAACAACGGGCACACCGAGATGCTGACCAAGACCCTGGGCCGCGAGGTCTCCGGCGAGGGATCGTGGGAGGCGGGCCTGACCGTCCAGGAGACCGCGCTCCAGCAGCTGGGCGTCGACACCTCGGACCTGGTCCTCACCGACGGCTCCGGGCTGTCCCGGGGGAACCTGGTCACCGCGAACACCGTGGTGGACCTGCTCGACAGCGTCCAGGACGCCGACTGGTACCCGGTGTGGCACGACTCGCTGCCGGTCGCGGGCGACAGCGACCCGTTCGTCGGGGGCACGCTGGCCAACCGGATGGGCGGCACCGCCGCCGAGGGGGTCGCGCGGGCCAAGACCGGCACCATGTCCGGGGTGAGCGCGCTCTCGGGCTACGTGGAAGGCCCGGACGGCGAGCTGTACTTCAGCGTCGTCAACAACGGCCACACCGGCGGTGCGCCGCTTGGTGCGCAGGACGCCGTGGTGGTCCGGCTGGCCGAGTACCTGGGCAACCAGGGCGGCGCGGCCACGGTCGCCCAGCGCGGCGGCACCGTCGCCGTCGAGGGCGGGCAGGTCGAGTGCTCCTGGGATCTGACGTGCTGACCCGCTGATCAGCCTGATCCGCGCACCTGAGGAGGGCCCACGGGGAGACCCCGTGGGCCCTCGCGCGTTCCCGCCGGGAAGGGGGCGGCGCGAGCGCGGGTTGTCCACAGGCTGGGGACCGAGGCTGTCGGCCGATGCCCTGAGGTGGCAGTGTTGGGGCCCCACCCCTCATCCGGCTGAAGGACGTGATGGAAACGCTCACCGTCACCTCGGTGTTCGGCATGGTCGTCAGCCAGGTCGTGTCACTGGTCGCGCTGGTCCTGGTCCTCCTGGGTCTGGGCACGCTGGCGAGCCGGCTCATGGACGTGCCGTTCAACCTGCCCAGGCTGGCGCTGGCGGCGCTGATCGGTGCCCCGGTCGGCTCGGTGGGCGCGATCCTGGCCTACTACGGCAGCTTCGAGGCGCTGAACTCGCTCGAACCCGCGGACCTGGACCACCCCGGGTACATGTCGCTGATGCTCTTCGCCATGGCGGTGGGGGCCATGCTCGCCTTCGTCGCGCTGGAACTCCTGCTGCCCCGGGGCACCCGGTTCCGGCCGGTGGCCATGGTCCGGGAGGCGCGCAACTGGTTCGGGCGGCTCGGCCGGTACCGGCGCATCCTGTGGATTCTCGCCCGGCACGGGCTGGGCGGCTACGTGCTGGGCAGACGCGAGGGAATCGAGGACTCCTCGGTGCAGCGGCGCCTGGCCCGCTCCCTGGCCCGGTCCATGGAGGAGGCCGGGGTGGTGTTCGTCAAGCTGGGACAGGTGCTGGCCACCCGGCGGGACCTGCTGCCCCCGGTGTTCGTGGAGGAACTCGGCCGTCTGCACAGCGAGGTCGCGCGGGTGCCCTTCGAGGAGATCCGCGCCTGCGTGGAGGGCGAGCTCGGCCGACCGTACGACGAGGTGTTCGCCGAGTTCGCCCCCGAGCCCCTGGCGGCCGCCTCCATCGCCCAGGCCCATCCGGCGCGGTTGCACGGGGGCGAGGAGGTGGTGGTGAAGGTGCAGCGCCCCGGGATCGTCCCGGTGGTCCGCAGGGACCTCGACATCATCCGCAGGATGGCGCGGCGGTTCGAGGAGCACACCGACTGGGGGCCCGCCATCGGGGTGCTCGAACTCGCCGACGGATTCGCCGAGGCGCTGTTGGAGGAGATGGACTTCGAGACGGAGGCCGCCAACATCGCGGCCGTCGCGGACGCCACGAGCGGCTCCGGGGTACGCGTTCCCCGGGTGTACGAGGCCTACACCAGCCGCCGGGTCCTGGTGATGGAGCGCCTGCACGGTACCCAGGTGGGCGGACGCGAGCTCTCGGCGCAGGAGGGGGAGCGCCTGGCCCGGGTCCTGCTGGACTGCCTGCTGGAACAGGTGCTGGTCAGCGGGATCTTCCACGCCGACCCGCACCCGGGCAACATCCTGGTGCTCGACGGGGGCGGTGTGGGGCTGTTGGACCACGGGTCGGTGGGGCGGTTGGACGCCCAAACCCGTGAGGCCCTCCAGATGATGCTGCTGGCCATCGACCGGGGCGACGCGGTGCTGCTGACCGACACCCTGCTGGACGTGGTCGACGACCCGGGCGACGTCGACGCGGAGCGGCTGCGCCGTTCGCTCGGCCAGTTCATGGCCCGCTACCTGCACGGCGGCACCACCTCGAGCATGCGGATGTTCACCGAGCTGCTGATGCTGGTCACCCGGTTCGGGCTGGTGCTCCCGGGGGAGCTGGCCGGGGTGTTCCGCGCACTGGCCACGCTGGAGGGCACCCTGGTGCACCTGTCGCCGGGGTTCGACACGGTGGCCGAGGCCAAGCGCTACGCCGGAGCGCGGATGTCCGAGCAGTGGGGCACCGGGAACCTGCGGGAGGTGGCGTCCGCGGAGCTGGTGGCGCTGCTGCCCACGCTGCGACGGCTTCCGCGCAGGCTGGACCGCATCACCGACCAGCTGCACAAGGGTCGGTTCACCGTGCAGGCCCGGCTGTTCGCCCACCCGGAGGACCGAAGACTCCTGCGCTCGGTGGTCTGGCGCGCGGTGATGACGGTGCTGGCGGTGGTCACGGGATTCATGTCGGTGGGGCTGTTCAACGTGACCGAGACGCCTGGGGTGTCGTGGGAGGAGCTGGCCACGCACACGCAGGCCCTGAACCTGCTGGCCTGGCTGCTGCTGGCCGCCACGGCGATGTTCGTGCTGCGTCTGCTGGTGGACATGGTCCGGGACGGCCGTGGCCGGGGGCGGGGACGCGTGTGAGGGTCAGCCGTTGACCAGGCGGCGCAGGACCCGGTACACCTCGTCGGCGTCGGGAGGGGGACTGGTGGTGCAGCAGCACAGGAAGTATCCGTTGGCCGCCGCGGTGACGCCCGCCCGGGCCTCGGGGTCGGGGAGGTAGGGCGCGAAGAAGGCGTCCACGGCCGCCGTCCAGCGGTCGGTCTGCTCGCGCAGGGCGGGCCGCCGGGCGGCGAGGAGGAACAGTTCCATCTCGGCCAGGGCGTGGGTGCGGTCGCTCCCGGTGCCCTCGGCGATGAGTGCCGCGAAGCCGCGCAGGGCCTCGTCGGGGTCGTCGGCGAGTGCGCCCATCTGTTCCACGTAGGCGTCGTTCACCCTGGTGAGGGCGGCGACCAGGAGGTCGTCGACGGCCGCGTAGTAGTAGGTGACGGTGCTGGGAGGGACGCCCGCCTCGGCCGCCACGCGTCTTTGGGTGACGGCGGCGACACCGTCGCGCGTGATGACGTTCATGGTGGCGTCCAGGAGTAGGCGACGCCGCAGTTCGCCCTTGCGTCGGCGGCCGTCACTGATGGTCTCGGGGTCGGGGTACCGGGTGCTCACGTTGCCCATCCTGCCGGTCGGTCGCGGCTGGTCAGTGCTGGCCTCCCATCTCCAGGGCCATGACCCCCGCGATGACCATGGCGATGCCGCCCACCTGTATCCAGGTCAGGGACTCACCGAGGAAGACCACCCCGATGACGGCGAGGAGGGCGACCCCCAACGCGGCCCACACCCCGTAGGCGACTCCGAGCGGCATGCCCCGGTCGAGGGTCTGGGACAGCATGTAGAACGCGCCGACGTAGCCGACGACGACGAACACCGAGGGGAGGAGGCGGGTGAACCCCTCGGAGAGCTTCAGGGAGGTGGTGGCGAACACTTCCAGGACGATCGCCCCGGCGAGCCAGAACCACGGCATGTGTTTCCCCTTGTGACGGGTGGGCCGGTGAGGCCCGTGAAAGTTGTCCGGATGCTCAGGTTTCCCCGGAGAACAACAACCTGAGCGAACGAACAAGATTCTAGGTCGGGCATGATGGCAAGGCAAGTGGAGTCGCTTCCGGGCGGCCCGAAACCCCGCCCCCGACGGGCCGCCCGTGTACCCCCTGGGTGTATTCTCGTCGCTTCCGGGTGTCACGGGTCGACGGGTCCCGGATAACCGCTGTATACCGATGCGCGCGAGTTCAGAACCTTTTCCGCGCCGGAGCGTCTTACTCAGAGCAGTAGGTCGGGTTCGAGTTTCAGCTATGGAGGTCCAGACGTGACGGGGAAGTCCCACCCGGCGGTGACGCGTCGGTTCGGCATCGGCCTGGTGGCGCTCGCTCTCGCAGCGACCGCCTGCACGTCCGGTGACGCCGAGACGCAGAGCAACGCCGATCCCGCCGACGCCGAGCCGGCCGAGCTGACCATCACCCCGGAGGCCGGTGGTGAGGAGATCGCGCCCAACACCCCCGTCCGGGTCAGCGCCGAGAGCGGGGTCATCACCGACGTCCGGGTCGACCAGGTCGTGGTCGGCGAGGCGTCCGCCGAGGGTGAGGGCGACGGCGAGGGCGACAGCGACCTCTACGCGATGACCGGCACCCTGAACGAGGACGAGACGGAGTGGGTCAGCGACTGGAACCTGCGCCCCGGCTCGGAGATCGTGGTGACCGCCACCGGAGCGAACGAGGCCGGTGAGGAGACCGAGTTCACCACCGAGTTCACCACCCTGGAGGCGACCCCCGGACAGCGCCTCGAACTGGTCTCCAACTTCCCCAGCTCGGGCGACACCGTCGGCGTCGGCATGCCGATCGTGATCAACTTCGACATGCCCGTCACCCACAAGGCGCAGGTCGAGAACTCCATGAACGTGGTCGCGGAGCAGGAGACCGTCGGCGCCTGGAACTGGGTCACCGACCAGATGGCGGTCTTCCGCCCGGAGGAGTACTGGGAGCCGTACCAGAACGTCACCGTGGACCTGAACCTCGCGGGCGTCGAGGCGTCCGATGGCGTCTACGGGGTGCGCAACTACCAGATCGACTTCGAGATCGGCCGCGAGCTGATCGCGACCATGCACGTGCCCGACCACGAGATGGTCATCGAGATCGACGGCGAAGAGGAACGCGTCATCGAGGTGAGCAACGGGGCGGCCAACCGCCGCTTCGACACCACCACCACCGGCACCCACGTGATGATGGAGCGCTACGAGCAGCTCACCATGGACTCGGCGACCGTGGGCATCCCCGAGGACGCCCCCGGCTCCTACAAGGTGGACGTGCAGTACGCGGTGCGCACCTCCAACAGCGGTGAGTTCGTCCACGAGGCGTCCTACAACGGCAACATCGGCTCGGCCAACACCTCCAACGGGTGCACCAACCTGCGGATGGACGACGCCCGGTGGTTCTTCGAGAACACCCTGATGGGCGACATCCTCGACACGACCGGCACCGACCGCGAGTTCGAGTGGGACAACGGTTGGGGCTACTGGCAGAAGTCGTGGGACGAGTGGCTGGAGGGCAGCGAGACCGCCGACCCGCAGTCGACCACGTACGGAACGCCGGGCGCCGTGCACGGCGAGGACCTGTGACCGCCTCCCGGAGGCGCTGAACCCACCCGGGGCGTCACGGTGCGACCGCACCGTGGCGCCCTTCGCGTTGTGCGATCCCTCGCTGCCCCCTGCGCCGTTCGGGCCTTCGCGCGTTCTCGTTCCGTGACTCGCGCCGGGGTGCTCGGTGCCGGTGGTGTCACCCTGCGCGGTTCAGGCCCCGGCGCGCTCCAGGCGGGCGACGACGGCGTCGATCACGAGTTCGGTCACGGCGGCCATGTCCACCGCCTCGGGTTCCAGCAGCCACTGCACCTGGAGCCCGTCCATGGCGGCGAGCACCGCGGTGGCCGCCGACCGTGCGGGGGAGTGGCCGCTCGGCCCGGGCGTGCTCGCTGCCTCGCGGTGCTCGGGGCCGATCCGGTCGAGCACCGCCTCCTCGACCTCCCGGCGCAGCACGGCGTAGCGTTCCCGGAACCACTCCTGGGCGGGGTGGTCGGCGGTGGCGCTCTCGGCGGAGAGCACCGTGTAGAGCCGTGTGGTTCCGGGGCGCTCGGCGTTGCGGTCGGCCGTGGTGACGAGGTGGTCGAGCATGCCCCCGCCTTCGGGTGCCGGATCGGTGGAGTCGCGCAGCTCCAGGACGGCGGTGAGCAGGTCGGTCTTGGAACCGAAGTGGTGCAGCACCCCGGCGGGGGTGATGTCGAGGACCGCGGCGATGTCGGTGAGCGAGGAGTTGTGGAAGCCCCGCACGGCGAACACCTCGGCGGCGGCGCGCAGGATCTGGTCGCGCCGGTTCACCCGTCGGCGCTGCGGGTGCCCGGGCGGTCGCCGCTCCTCCAGGGGGGTGGGGGCGGGGGGCGTCTCGCTCATGCCTGCTCTCCACTTCCTCGTGCCACGGGCCGGGGCCGCCGTTCCCGTCCGCCCCACGCTATCGAGAAGCCGGTCCGCCCCCTCACCCGATGAGGGCCCGGGCCCGCGCTCCGGGGCCCGGTGTTCAGACGGTGAGGCCGCACAGAGGGTCGGCGCAGGCGATCCGGTGGTGTCCCAGCAGGAGTTCGGGGCGGTCGCCGTCCGTGGGCAGGACGCGCACCGGCGCGTACCCCGAGGGGTCCTCCGCGCTCATCCGGAGGGGCAGGTCGTAGGGGTCGAGGAGTTCGGTCGTCTCCCAAGCGGCGCAGCTGGGGTCGGCGCAGGCGAGGAAGGTCAGCATTCCACTGGTGCCGTCCACGAACGCCACCCTGGGCCGGTCGCGGTCGTCCACGGTCAGACCGGGAGGACCGTGGAGGGAGTTCACCGAACCGCCGCCGAGCGGGAGCGTGTCCCACTCCGAGCAGGCGGTGTCGCGGCAGTCCCGCAGGTACACCTCGTCGTCGCGGTCCCCGACGAGGGGGCGTCCGTCGGAGCGCGTCACCTCGGCGGGCGGAGCGGGGACGTCGTGTCCGCCGGGTAGGCGGCCTTCGGCCAGCGCCTCGAACTCCTCCGGGGACAGCCGCTCGGTGGTCACGCCCGGTGCGCCGTGGGGGTTGGCTCCCAGCGCCGCACCGCTGGCCAGCGCGACCAGCACGAGGGAGGCGGCCAGGGCGGCGGCCGCCAGCGGGCGGCGCGGAGGAACCCCGGGGAGCGTGCCCGCGCGGTGCAGGCGGTCGGCGACCAGACGCGGTCCGGCGGGGCCTCCGAGCGTCGACGCGGCGGCTGATCCGTCCCGGGGCGCCCACAGCGCCTGGCCGGTCAGCAGCAGGACGGGCAGTGGGGCGAGCACGAGTACCAACAGGACCTTGAGCCCCAGCCCAGTGCCCAGGGCGAGGCCGGTCCCCGAACCGGCGAGCGCCTCCGTCACACGGTCCTCCACCGTTCCGGGCAGGAGGAGCAGGGCCCCCAGCGGAAGGAGGCACAGCAGGTGCGCGACGCGGCGGCCGCGTGCCAGCAGCCAGGCGGCGCCGATCGCCTCGGGCAGGGTCAGGCCGTACAGGACGGCGATCGGCGGGCCGAGCAGGAGCGGTGCCGCCAGCACCAGCATCAGCGTTCCGAGCAGGGGCCACACGAGTGTGGTCACGGACCACGCCATGTCTCCCGTCAGGGCGGAGAACAGCATGATCCAACCCGCCCCGGCGGAGCCCAGGGCGAACGCGGCGAACACCAGGAGCAGCACGGACCACAGCGCCAGCCCGGGCAGGCGCCGCGCGACGGAGCGGACCGCGGCCCGCGCGTCCAGGCGCCGGTCGAACAGGACACCGGCGGCGACCAGGGCGCCCACGGCCAGGCCGATCACCCAGCCCACGAGGGTCAGGGCGTCCGCGAACCAGCCGGAAGTGAGCTCGACGTTGCCGAGGGAGATCGACGTGCCGGCGCCGAGGGGCGTGGGCGGGGCGAGTACTTCGCCGTCCACGACCCGGGCCCCCTCGGTCCCGCCGAGGTCGAGGAGCGCCCCGAGCAGCTGCCCGGGGACGAGGGGCAGGGCGGTGGCCGCCAGGAGGGCGAAGGGGGCGCGGGCGTAGGCGGAGACCGGGAACCACAGGACGGCGCCGAGGGAGCGCGGCGGCCGGAGGACCGGTCGCGCGTCGTCGGGGGTCGGGGGGCGGTCTTCCTGGGGGGAGGGGGACACGGAACCTCGGCGGTACGGGGGGTGGGGGCGGGGTCAGCCTACCCTCGGTCCCCGGACCACCTCGCTGAGGCAGGCGTTGCGGGCCCCGCCGGGGAAGTCCCCGGCACGCGGAGGTACGTGCTCGGCCGCCAGCCGTCGCATGCGCTCCTCGCTGGTCGAGCCTGGCTCGGGGCAGTACAGCATCACCCGTTGGTCGGATTCGGGGACGTGCAGCACCTGGCACTCGAACTCCAGGTGGCCGACGAGCGGGTGCTCCACGCTCTTGTGGAGGACCCGGCGCTCCTGGACGTCACGCTCCTCCCACAGTGCGGTGAACCGAGGGGAGGTGCCCAGGAGGGTCGTGACCAGCCGCTCGATGCCGGGGTCGCCCGGGTAGCGGGCGTAGGCGGCACGCAGGTCCGCGACCGAGCCGCGCTCCATGCAGTCGGCGTCGGAGCGCCCGGCCACGCGGGGGTCGTCGTCGGCCATCCGGAACATCCACGTGATGATGTTGCGCTCCGACGGGTCGGCCGCGGCCATGTCCCCGATGAAGTGGGTGGCCAGGGCGTTCCAGGCGAGGACGTCGTACCGGGCGTCGAGGACGTACGCGGGGGTGGCGGTGAGACCGTCCAGCAGGTGCTGGATCGCGGGGGAGACCTCGCGGACCGGTCCGCGGACCCGGGGTGGCTCCTCCCCGGCCACGCGGAACAGGTACGCGCGCTCGTCGGCGGTGAGCATGAGGGCGCGGGCCAGAGCGGAGAGCACCTGGGGGGAGGGGTTGGGGCCGCGCGCCTGTTCGAGCCGCACGTAGTGCTCGACCGACATCCCGGCGAGCTGGGCGACCTCCTGGCGGCGCAGCCCGGGGGTGCGCCGTCTTCCGGTGTCGGGGAGGCCCACGTCGGAGGGGACGCGGCGGGCGCGTCGGTCGCGTAGGAAGGCGGCGAGTTCGGTGCGGTCCGCCATGGCGGCCTCCTCGTGTGGGGTCCTCGGTGGTGTGGGGGCGGGGCCGGGCCCGACTCCAGGATGCACGCCGGGGCCGCCGGTGACACTGGTACCGCTGATACCACCCTTGGGAGGTCCCTTTTCCCGGGCGTGCGGGGCTTCCACGATGTGCTCATGAGCGAGAACCGGGCTATCGAGAACACGACCACGAACACGAACACCGAGGGGAGCGGAACGGGCGAGGGCGCCAGGGTCGCCCTGGTCACCGGCGCCAACAGGGGGATCGGGCTGGAGACCGCCCGGCTGCTGGGAGGGGAGGGCATGACCGTTCTGGTGGGCGCGCGGGACGCCGGGCGCGGGGCCGAGGCCGAGCGGACCCTACGGGAGGAGGGCCTGGACGCGCACGCGGTGTCGCTGGACGTCACCGACCCGGTGAGTGTGAAGGAGGCCGCGCGGAGGGTGGAGGACGAGTTCGGTCGGCTGGACGTGCTGGTCAACAACGCGGGCGCGGCCTTCGGCCTGGGTGGGAGCCCGAGCACGGCCGACCCGGAGCGGTTCCGGGACCTGTTGGAGGTGAACACGCTCTCCGTTGTGAGGGTGACCAACGCGTTCCTTCCCCTGGTGCGCCGGTCGGACGCGGGGCGCGTGGTGAACGTGTCCAGCGAGGTCGGGTCGATCGGGGTCCTGACCGACCCCGACGGCCCCTACTCCGGGCTCACCGGGTCGCCCGGCTACCCCGTCTCGAAGACGGCGGTCAACATGCTGACCGCCCTGTACGCCAAGGAACTCGCGGGGACGCCGGTGAAGGTGAACGCCGCCAACCCCGGGTACTGCGCGACGGACCTGAACGGGCACAGTGGCTCCCGTACCGCCGAGCAGGGGGCGCGGGTGAGTCTGCACCTGGCGACGCTGCCCGAGGACGGTCCGACCGGGGTGCTGTGGGGGCACCTGGCCTCGGAGGAGGACCCGGAGCGCTACGGGGTCCTGCCCTGGTAGCGCCGTGTGGTGCGGGGCGCGTGTGCCGGGGCGGTGGACGGAGGGGGTCCTTCGCCGCCCCGGTGCCCTGCCGGGTTCACGTCGCGCTGGTGGCGCGGCGGCGGAAGAGGGTGTAGTCGGCCCCTCCCTCGAAGGTGGTGCTGCTGACCCGCTCGAAGCCGGCGGGGTCGAAGGCGGCGCCCTCGAAGAGGGGGCGGCCGTGCCCGGCGACGACGGGGTAGCGCTTGATCATGAGTTCGTCGATCTCGGGGAGCAGGTATCCGGCCATGGCCGGACCGCCGACGATGACGATGCCGAGGGGGCCGTCCTCCTCCTTGAGCTCACGGACGGTCTCCAGCGGGTCGGTGGCCACGATGGTGACCCGGGGGTCGGTGTCGGGGTCCAGGCTGCGGGAGAAGACGATCTGTCGCATGTGGTCGTAGGGGCTGGTGACGCCCTCGTCGAGGGCGACCTGGTAGGAGCCCCGCCCTTGGAGCATGGTGTCGAAGTGCTGGTTGGGGGCGTCGATCCCGAGGTGGGCGCGTGCCACGGTGGGCAGGAGCTCGGGGTACTCGTCGACGTGGAACCGGCCGTTGTCACCGAGGTCGCCGCTCGGGTCGGGGGCCTCGTAGAAGTCGTGGGAGTTGTCGGGGCCGCAGGCGTAGCCGTCGATCGATACCGCGACGAAGTAGGTGAGGGTTCGCATGTGTCTCCTTGGAGGGTACTCCTGCGGCCGGTTGACCACTAAGATTGAAGTACTTCAAGTAAAGTACTGCATGCATAGTGGTTTGCCAAGCGGTCCCGTGGGATTTCTTGCAGAGAGGGAGAAGTACATGGTCAGGAACCCGGAGCGGCGCGCCGCGCTGCTCGACGCCGCCATCGACGCACTCGCCGAGGAAGGGGCCAGGGGCCTCACCTTCCGGGCCGTGGACACCCGGGCGGGGGTGCCCGTCGGGACGGCCTCCAACTACTTCGCCAACCGGGAGGACCTGCTCGCCCAGACCAGCGTGCGCACCTACGAACGCTTCATGCCCGAGCAGCGGGAGTGGGAGAACGTGATGGAGGGGCCCCGGGACCGGGCCAAGATCGCGGAGGTCATGCGGGCCACGGTCGCGCGCCTGGCCGCGAACCCGAACGTGTACCTGGCCACGCTCGAACTCCAGCTGGAGGCCACGCGCCGCCCGGGTCTGCGCGCCGACCTCACGGCGCGGGTCCGCGCCGACCTCGACGCCAACATCGCCTTCCACGGGCAGTCCGGCATGCCTGGCGGCCGCAGGACCGTCCTGGTCCTCTACCTGGCGATGAACTGGCTGGTCACCGAGCACCTGACGCTGCCCGGAGTGTTGGCCTCCGAGGGCGATCTGGAGGGGTTGGTGGACCTCGTGGTGGAGCAGCTCACCCTGGAGGGGTGAGCCTACGGGGCCTCACGCGGCCCGGCCTCCCGCGGCCCTGCGGCGTGCGGTCCTGGGGTGCGCGGTCCCGGTTCACCAGGCGCCCCGGGACCGCACCGCGCCCGGTTCACCAGGCCCGGACACCCACCGGGGCGGGCAGCCGCTCCGGCAGCCAGGTCCAGGTTCCGTCGTTCTCGGTGAACCGGCGCTGGACGCCGCTCACCTCGCCGATCGGGTTGCTGAACACCGCCCGCCAGTCGCCCGCCGCGTGCTCCTCCAGGTAGAGGCTGCTCGCGTCGGTGCGCATGCGCACCGCCTGGAGGGTGTGGGAGGAGCCGTCGTTGAGCTGGATGCGGTAGTAGGCCATGGGATTCCCCTGCGTGTCGTCCTGGAAGGTGAGGACGGTGGAGTCCGGAACTCGCGCGTTCGGCGAAGCTGGAGGAACTGTCTCCCGGGTGCGGCGTGACCTCCGGGCGGGCCGTGAGGTCGAAGGGCGCGCGGAATCAGGCGCCGGGGCGGGAAACGGGCGCGGGTGCCGGGGCACCGTGCTGTCCGCGCTTTCCGGACTCTACGCACCTCGCGCCGCACACGCAGGGTGAACGGGCGAACCCGAAGTGAAATCGCGGGGAACGGTGGCCCTCACTCGGGCGTCGGGGTCCGCCCGGTGCCGTGGGCGTCCTCGGCGTCCTTGGCGGATTCGGTGCCCCGGGGCTCCTCGGAGAGCCGGGCCCTGGCCTCCATCAGGGCGAAGCCGAGCAGGTTCCGGCCGCGCCAGTGACGGGGGCGCTCGGCGTGCTCGTGGTCGCGGCCCAGGCCGATGCCCCAGATCCGGTCGCGGGGGCTGGCCTCCACCAGCACCCGCTGTGCCGTGCCGAGCAGGAAGGCGAGCAGGTCCTCGTTCTGCCCGAACTTGGCGACGCTGCCCCGGACCACGATCTCGAACCGCTCCCGCTCCCAGACCCGCTGGTCGAACCCGCGGACCTGGCGGCCGATCGTCTTGGCGTCGCGCGGGTGGCCCGCCGCGACGATCCGGTCGTGGGCCTCGGCGTCGCCGAACAGCCGGGCCTTCCCGGCCATCATGAAGTGCTCGGCGGTGGGGAAGGAGACCCCGTCCACGGAGAAGTCGGCGGGCCACCACTGGGAGAGGCAGCTCGCCGACACCCCGGCGGCCGGGGGCCTGTGCCCCCAGAAGTGCAGGTACTTGACGCGTCCGTCGACCCGGAGCAGGTCCTCGACCGACCGGGCGTCGGCGGCGTGGTGCAGGTGGTTCATGGCGCGAGAGTCTGCCACCGCGCGAGGACGTTCCGGTAGCGGGTTTCGGTCAGTCGAACTGGAACGAGCGCTTGGCCAGACCGTGCCAGAACCCGTCCACCGTGGACGCGGACGCCCGGTGGTCGTCGAGTCCGGCGCCGAGGGCGACGAACAGGGGCGCGAAGTGGTCGCTGCGCGGGTGGGCGATCGCGGCGGCGGGCGCCTTGTGCCGGAAGTCCAGGAGGGCGTCGACGTCGTGGTCGAGCACGGCCCGGTGGGTCCAGTCGTCGAACTCCACCGACCACGCGGGGGCGTCGCCGTGGGTGCTGCGGGACATCTCCCGGAGGTTGTGGGTGGTGAACCCGCTGCCCAGGATGAGGACGCCCTCGTCACGCAGGGGAGCGAGGCTGCGGCCGAGTTCGAGGAGGCGGGCCGGGTCGAGGGTCGGCATGGAGACCTGGAGGACCGGGATGTCGGCCTCCGGGTACATCTCCTTGAGGGGGACGTAGGCGCCGTGGTCGAGGCCCCGGGCCGAGTCCTGGTGGACGGTGCCACCTGGACCAGTGGCGAGTTCTCGCACGCGGTCGGCGAGTTCCGGTGCGCCCGGGGCGGCGTAGGTCACGTCGTAGTAGCGTTGCGGGAAACCCCAGAAGTCGTAGGTCAGCGGGGTGGCGTCCGTGGTGGCGCCGACGGTGAGCGGTGCGTCCTCCCAGTGCGCGGAGACGACGAGGATCGCCTTCGGGCGGGCGAGCGCACCAGACCAGTCGGCCAACTGGCGGGTCCACTCGCTGTCGTCGGCGAGGGGTGGTGCGCCGTGGCTCAGGTACAGCGTGGGCATGCGTGTCGCCATGACGGCCTCCGGACTCGGGGTTGCGGTTCGTGTTCGGTGCAAACACAATTGAACGCTCAAGTATTTCTGGGGGCACTGGTCCATGGCGGAGACGCGCTGGCTCGACGACGGCGAGCAGCACACCTGGCGTGCCTTCCTGATGGCCGTCAACCTGCTCGACGGGGCGCTGGACCGCCAACTCCGGCACGACTCCGGGCTGCCGCACGCGTACTACCAGATCCTCGCCATGCTCTCCGAGGCGCCCGGCCGGGAGCTGACCATGACACGGCTGGCCCGACTGCTGCGTTCGTCCCCCAGTCGGCTCTCGCACGCCGCCGCGCGGCTGGAGGGTGAGGGGATGATCCACCGCTACAAGCGGCCGGAGAACCGGCGCACCGTGATCGTGGAGATCACGCCCGTCGGGTTGAAGGCGCTGGAGGACGCCGCGCCCGGGCACGTGCACGAGGTGCGGCGGGTCCTGTTCGACACCCTCAGTCCGGAGCAGGTGGGGCAGCTGCGGGAGATCTCCGAGTCCATGCTGTCCGCCCTCGACCCCCAGGGCGAGGAGCCCCGGTACCCCGACCCGGACGGTATCGGCGTCCGCGACTGAGCGGGATTCTGTTCGCTGGCCTGACCTGGCCGAACCCCGGGCAGTGTGAACTCGGTCATTCGGACGCTATGTGTTCGGCCGGATACGTACTACCATGCTGCTTCCCGGGAAAAGGTTGTGACCTCAAGTGTTGGGCTCGTCCCCACACGAGCAACCCGACACCGGGATACCCGCTACAGCAGAACAGGAACAACCATGACCGAATCGCTCAGAGTCAGGATCGGCGACCTCACCGCCCTGATCGCCAGGGTCGTCATCGGGGTCGTCTTCATCGTCCACGGCATGCCCAAGGCCACCGACCTGGGCAGCGCCGCCCAGGGCTTCGAGGCGTTGGGTGTGCCCTTCCCGACGCTGTCCGCCTCCATCGCCGCCGCCGTCGAGGTCGGGGCGGGCGTCGCGCTCGTCATCGGCTTCGCCCTGCCCCTCGCCGGACTCTCCCTCGCCCTGATGATGGTCGGAGCGTACTTCTTCGCCCACGTCGGCGCCCCGTTGGTCGGCGGCTTCGAGTTGCCGCTGGTCCTCGGTGCCGCGGCGCTGGCGCTCGGCTTCTCGGGCGGTCGCCACGCGGTGGACCGCCTCATGCCGTGGGGCCGCGTCCGCCCGGCGCGCGGAACCGAGCAGGTCGCGCGGGCCTGAACCGCACGGACTGACTCGGCATCCGTCCCGACCCGGGGCCCGTGAACTCACCCCTGGTCCGGACTCGCACCCGCTGACGCGGCCGTCCACACCGGTGCTGGGCGGCCGTTCGTGCTGTCCGGGGTCCTCCCCGGACCGGCAGGCCCCTCGCGAACGCGCGCTCTCCGGAAACGGGCCCCGCACGGTACGCGGAACCTCTCCGGTATGCGGAGCCCCCCACCAACGCGCGGGGCCGGATCGGCGTCTCAGTGGTAGGAGATCGACACCAGGCCCGCCGCCGCGAAGTTGCCCGCCGCGAGTTCGTCGCGCTGGATGATCCAGAACACGCACGCGGTGAAGTCCGGGTCGTCGGGCATGTCGAGCTGCGCCTGGGCCAGCAGCGCCCAGCCCCCCTTCTCGTCCTCCGGGGAGGAGCCCATGATGGGCGGGTCCTGCGGCGAGTAGGCGTAGCCGCCCAGGTGGAGGGTGTCGTCCCACTGCGGGAGCCGCTGGTCGTGGTCCTGCAACCGGTACTCGTCGAAGAGGCGACGGACCTCCGGGTGCGGCAGGACGGCGTCGTCGGCCGTGTCCGGCAGGCACGGGAAGGTCCGTGCGTACAGGGGACGTGACTCCAGGGCGGGGAAGTGCTCCTCGTCGTCGGGGACCGGCCGTTCGGTGGTGGGTGTCCCCGCCGGGACGTGGATCACCGAGCGGGAGTCGTCCAACAGCGCGAACCCGTCGGGGTCGGTGCGGCTCGCGAAGAACAGCAGGTGGCCGTCGCGCGGGAGCGCGAGGTCGCACGCGTCGGCGGGCAGGGCGGCGCAGTCGACGGTGGCGACCAGGTCGAGGCCGCTGTCCCACTCGACGCCCTCGGGGAGCGCGGGGAGGCCGCCGTAGCGACCGACCGGGACCCCGGTGTCCGCGTGGGCCGGGGAGAGTTCCGCCTGGGGGAGGGCCAGGCTCAGGGCCAGGTCGATGGCGTGCTCGGGGACGCCCTTGGCGCGGGCGGCCTCGCGGTAGGTCTGATGACTGTGCATACCGGACATGCTGCCGTAGACGGGAGACATTTCGCCCGTCCCTGAAAATGGCGGCGAAAGCGCTGGTGGCGCGGGGTGGATTCGTGAAGTGCCCCTTCGACGTTCCTTTCGGTACTCGGCGCTCTCCTAGCCTGAGTCCAGGAGCGGAGAGGGGAACGCGGTGCGGGAGATCTCAGCGAGCAACACGGCGGGGGACGTCGCCTCTGACGGGACGCTGGTCCAGACGCATTCCATCGGTGAGTTCCACCAGCATTTCCATGGGAAAGGGGAAGCGAGTGCGTCGTCGGAACGCGCCGACCGCGATCCCTGGGTGGAAAGGGCGGCGGAATCCGCGCTGTGGGGGCGCGTTCCCGCTGGCCGCGACGCGGAACCGTTCCGCCGGGCCGCGACCGCGTTCGTCCAGGACCTGGTACCCCTGCGCGACGAGGCGCGGGCCCGGCTGGCCGACGACCCCTGGCTGGACCACGGCGCGCCCCTGCGCTTCCACGAACGGCTGACCGAGCTGCTCGGCTCGCCTGACCGGAGCGGGGACACGGACCTGTATCCGGCCGAGGCGGCGCTGTTGGTGTTCACGCCCTTCCTGCTCCGCGTGTACGAACTCCGACGGGCCGCCGAACGCGCCACACTGGGGCCGGGCTCGCTCGTGCCCGCCGCGTCGCCCTCTCCGGACCGTGCCTCCTTCGAGGCGTTCGCCGCCGAGTACCGGGGCCTCACGGAGCGGGTACTCCGGCGGGGGCAGGACGAGGCTGCCGTGGGCTGGTGGCTGTTCCACCGCTGGATGGCCAGGGCGGAGAACGGCGAGGGGATCGAGGCTCTCTGGGAGGGGGCGCCGCGACTTTTCCACAGGCTGTGGAAGAGCGACCGCATCCGCCACTTCCTGCACGGTCTCCGGCTCGGGCGCGGGGTCTGCAACGACGAGTACCTGGCCGACCTGCGGGAGAACGAGTACGTCCCCGCCGAGGGCGCGCAGTACCTGCGGGAGCGCCGACTGGCGCTGACCATGGCACTGGGGCTCGCGATGGCCCCGGAGCCGACCTCGCTGTCGGACACCGTGGTCGAACACCTCGCCATCCCCTACCCGGTGGACCCGTCACAGGTGCGGCGGACCGTGGCCGAGGTGTGCTGGCGGGGCGACCCGCACCTGCTCAGTTTGGAGGCCGAGTGCGGCCACGAGGCGGTCATCGAGGGCCTGCACCAGTACGTCGAGCGGGCGGACGAGCTGCTGCACGGCATCCACCGGGTTCTGGGCGGCAGGGTCGCCGGGCTGCCCGCCCGGCTTTCCTCCGACCGCGTCGAACCCGCGCGGGGCGCCTTCGAGAGCTGGGCGCGGTTCCGGATCGACGAGCGCCGGGCCCGCGAGCTGCTCACCGGCGAGCAGCTGTACAAGAACAAGGACCTGGCGATCCGGGAGCTGTACCAGAACGCCCTGGACGCGTGCCGGTACCGCCGGGCGCGCACCGAGTACCTGGACCGGACCTCCCTGGCCGACTACGCCTACGAGGGCGCGATCGAGTTCGTGCAGGGGGTGGACGAGGACGGGCGCCCCTACGTGGACTGCTCCGACGACGGCGTCGGGATGGGGGAGGAGGAACTGCGGGGGGTGTTCTCCCACGCGGGTTCGCGGTTCGCCGAGGAGTCGGGCTTCCTGTTGGAGCGGGAGCGGTGGGCGCGCGAGGACCCGCCGATCCGGCTGTACCCGAACAGCCGGTTCGGGATCGGGGTGCTGAGCTACTTCATGCTCGCCGACGAGATCCGGGTGACCACCTGCCGCATGGGCGCGGACGGTGTGCTGGGGTCGGAGCTGGAGGCGGCCATTCATGGCCCGGGGCACCTGTTCCGCGTGGTCCGGACCGGGAGGAAGAGGCGGACCCCCGGCACCACGGTTCGTCTGTACCTGCGACCGGACACTGCGCAGACGGAGTGGTCGTGCGTGGAGGTGCTGAGGAGCGTGCTCGGTATCGCCGAGTTCCGCACCACCGCCACGGGCGACGACCGGCACGTGTGGGAGCCCGGGGTGTTCGCGCTCCGTACACCGGAGCGGAACGAAGAGCCCGTGAGCGGTTACTGGGCAGGTGGCGTCGTCTGTGCGTGGGAGGGATTGCACGAGTGGGCCGACGTCCTGTGGTGTGAGAAGGGCGGAGCCCTCCTCGTCGACGGTCTGCTCACCCGCCCTGGTGGAAACGGAGGGGTCTTCTCGACATCGGCCGCCGGGTTGGACGGTGTGGTGGTCAATCTGCGCGGGCCGGGTGCTCCTCTGGCGCTGTCCGCGGACCGTTCCCAGGTCCTGGGTGAGACGGAAGGTCCGGTCCGGAAAGTACTGGGCGAGGCCGCCGTTGCCCTGATCGACACCGCCAGCCCCCTGCTGTGCACGGAGTGGGTGGCGAGGTTGGCGAACGGCAGCATCGTGCTCGCGGACCTCGTCGCCGAGGCCGCGGTTCGGAGGGGTGTCTCAGCCCCCCTGGGGCTGGGTCGGTACGGCACGAAGCGCCGGGGTTTCTTCCCCGCCGACCTCGACCTGCCCGGCATCGAGCCGTTCACGAGGGGGATGTCGTACCAGCGCCGTTACAGGAATTCACCGCTCTCTCCGCTGGGGAGGGTTCCGGCGCACATCTTCCTGTGGAGGATGCTGGTGCACGGCGACCCGGAGGTTCTCGAGGAACTGACAGCTCTCTGCCCGGAGCTGGGCGTGGTCACCGACGTGCGAGACGCCGTTCCGTCCGACCAGCTCATGGCCGGGAACGATACTCCGCTGTCCGCACCCGGCTTCTGGCGAGGCGACCTGGAGTTTCAGCTGCCCGAGATCCTGCGGACACTCGATACGACCCCGAAGGACTTCCTGGGCAGACTGTGTGATCTCGGGTATCTGCGTATCCCTCGCGCGGTGCTGGCCGCGGCCGATCTTCGTGAACCCGCGTCCGCTCAGCTCCGACAGATCCTCTGTCTGGAACTGGAAAAAGGGGCCCCCGTGACCCCCGTGACCCTGTTCCGCACGGCTCGAGCGCTCGACCTCGATATCCAGGAGGTGGCGTTTCTTCTCCGGTACGAGGGCTTCGACGTGCCCGCGCACGTGGCTTCGGCCGCCGGACAGCCCGTCTTGGAGGAACTGCTGCGGGTTCTGGGCCCGGGGAGGCCGCAGGCCTTTCCGGGCAAGGGAGAGGGATTGCCCGCAGGGGCTCTCTTCGCGCTCTCGGAGTCGATGGAGCGCCCGGTACCGGAGATCCGCGGGCTGTTGAGGGAGTGCGGGGTCGACGCGGAAGACTCCTCGATCCCCGACGACCTCGATCAGGGGTTCGTGCGGTACCTCAGCCCGTTGGGCAACGGCGGCTGGCCGTGGGTCCAGGGGGAGGACGTGATCGCTCCCGCGCTGCTCATCAACTGGGCTCAGGAGATCGGTGTGGAACCCGTGGACATGGTGCGGGTCCTGGGGAAGGAGGGGCTACCGGTCCCGCCCCGTTTCCCGGTTGACGCTGACTCCGGTGACCTGGACCTCCTCTACGGGGAGGGTGAGGACTTCGGGGTCTCGCCGCCGAAGGGGGTGACCTACGCGGACATCATGGAGAGCCAGTACCCGGACCAACTCGACTTGGCATTCGCTCGGCTCCGGGAGTTCGGCTTCGACATCCCCCTCACCCTCCCCGAGGAGTACGACGACCTGGACGAGGCCCTGTTGGCGAACCACCACCTGAGGTGGTGGGGGGTCCGGGTGGGCGACCCCATGCCGCTCGCGCACGTGGTCGTCGCCTCCCGGGAGCTGCACGAGGGAGTGGAGACCATCGTGGGGCGTCTGGCTGGTTATGGGATGGAGGTCTCGCACCGGTCGCTCCCCGAAGGACTGAGCTTCCCGGCCGCCATCCACCTGCTCTCCCAGTACGGGGAGGAGTCGGAGTACCTGAACGCCACGGTCGCCATCGAACTCGACGACCTGGTCCACCTCGCCCACACGGTGTTCACCAGCATCACGCAGGTGGCGTCGTGGTTGGAGCAGCTCGGACTCTCCGTCGTGGACCCGGCGCAGGTGATCCGGGACGCCATCCCGCACATCCCTCGGCGGGTGCCCCTGCGGGGGTGAGCGCGTGCCGGTGGGGCGGCCACCGCCGTCTCTGCCTACTATGACTAGCCATGCGTATTCTCGTGGTCGAGGACGACGACCGGGTGGCCCGTGGCCTGGTCACCGCGCTCCGGGCGGCCTCCTTCGACGTGCAGCGGGTGGCCACCGCCGAGCGCGCCCTCTCGGCGCCCTCGGCCGACGTGGTCCTGCTCGACCTCGGCCTGCCCGACGCCGACGGCATCGACCTCCTGCGCAGGCTCCGCGAACGGCCGCAGACCGCGATCATCGCCGTCACCGCCCGGGGCGAGGAGCGCGACCGGGTCCGGGGCCTGCGCGCGGGCGCCGACGACTACGTGGTCAAGCCCTTCGGGGTCGCCGAGCTCCTCGCCCGCATCGACGCCGTCCTGCGCCGGACCCGCACGGCCCGCGCCGAACCCGAACAGGTCGACCCCCCGTTGCGGGTCGGTGGGCTCACCCTGGACGTCAACTCCCGCGAGGCGCGCACGGACGGCGAGCCGTTGCCGCTGACCCGCAAGGAGTTCGACCTGCTGCGCCTGCTCGTGGAGCGTTCCCCGCGCGTGGTCGCCCGGGACCAGATCCTCGACCAGGTGTGGGGCGCCGCCTGGGAGGCCTCCTCCCGCACCCTCGACACGCACATCGCCTCGCTCCGCGCGAAGATCGGCCCCACGCCGCGCATCCGCACGGTGCGCGGGGTCGGCTACATGCTCGACGAGGCCTGACCCGTGCTCAGGCGTCTGCTCACCGTTCTGCTTCCCATCGCCTTCGTCCTGGTCGGCGCGGTCCTGGTCCCCATCGCGACGGTCATCGCCCAGCAGCAGACCCAGGCCGTGTACGTCGACCGGCTGGGCGACGCGGGCCGGTTCGCCTCGCTGGCCGGAACCGCGCTCCAGGCGGAGCGGAGCAACGCCCTCACCCAGGAGATGTCCCGGTACGAACAGCTCTACGGCATCCCCGTGGTGCTGGTCGCCCCCGACGGCGAGGTGGTGGCGGGCTCGGGATCGACCGATCGGATGCGCGACCTGGTCGCGGACCTCGGCATGGGCTCCGTGATCACCGTGGCGCTGGCCGGTGAGCGGCCGGAGCCGCCGACCACGGTGTGGCCGTGGCGGTCGGACCCGCTGGTGATCGCCGAACCCATCGGCCGTGACAGCGAGGTCGCGGGAGCGGTGGTCCTGGTCTCGCCCACCGATGTCCTGAGCCAGGACATCCTCACCACGTGGGGGTGGATGGCCCTGTTCAGCGTCGTGCCGCTGGCGCTGCTGGTGACGGCCTCCCTCCCGCTGTCACGCTGGGTCCTGCAACCCATCCACCGCCTGGACGCGGCCACGACGGCGGTGACCTCGGGGGACCTGGAGGTCCACGTGGACGCGGAACGGGGACCTCCGGAGCTGCGCCGCCTCACGGACTCGTTCAACACCATGGTGGGGGTGGTGCGCCGGGCCCTGGAGCGCCAGCGCTCCTTCGTCTCGGAGGCCTCCCACCAGCTCCGCAACCCCCTGGCGAGCCTGCGGCTGTCCGTGGAGAACCTGTCCCCCTACCTGAAGGGCCCCGAGGCGCGCGAGGCGCACGCGATCGCGATCGACGAGGCCACCGTCATGCACCGCATGCTCAACTCCCTGCTGGCCGCCACGAGGCTGGAGAGCGTGACCGGGACCGAGGTCGTGGAGGTCACCGGGGTGGTCGACACCCGGGTGGCGCGCTGGAACGCGCTGGGGGAGTCCCGGGGGATCGAGGTCACCACGGACCTGCCCGACCACCTGTGGGCGCACGCCCCGGCGGGCGGGCTGGGCAGCATCCTCGACGAGCTGGTCAGCAACGCGCTGCGGCTGTCGGGCGGCACGCGGATCGAGGTGCGCGCTGAGGACGGCGAGCAGGTCCGCGTCGGTGTGCTGGACAACGGTGTGGGCCTGCCCAAGGAGGAGCGCGAGGCCGCCCTGGACCGGTTCTGGCGTTCGCCCCGGCACCAGAACACCGAGGGCACCGGGTTGGGGCTGCCGATCGTCGCGGACCTGGTCCGCGAGTCGGGGGGTGTCCTCACTCTGGGTGACGGCCTCGCGGACCAGGGGCGGCGCGGGTTCGGTGTCGTCATCACCCTGCCCCCGGCGGCTCCGCCCGACGGGGACTGACCGGTCCGCCGTCCCCGTCCGCCGTCCCGGGCCTCCCCGGTCGCCCGGCCCTCACCTGGCCTCACCCGGTCGCCGGGCCCGGTCGCCGGGCTCAGTCGCCGGGCTCAGTCGGCGGGGGTCCGCGCCGACGGGCTCACGTGGATCTGCGCGCCCTCAGAGGCGGGCTTGTTGTCCCGGTACCACCGTTCTGCGCCCGCGTGCAGTGGCACGATCCCGGTGGAGATACCGGTCCGCACGTTGATCTGGGCCGCCTCGGGGCGCTGCTCGGCCAGCCGCGACGCGCCGGTGTACACCGTGTCCGTCACCACGTACACGAGGTCGTCGGGGAGGTCCTGGCGGCACAGGAGCAGGTTCGGGATGGACATCGTGGGGCACGCGGGTATCCCCGCGTAGGTCGTGGCCGGGATGGTCGCGGGGAAGTAGGCCTCCGGGTACACGGTGAGCATCTGGTCGGCGATGTCGGCCAGGTCGACCAGGCGCAGCGGAATCCGGTCCGCGAGGTCGGCGATGGCGGGGGTGGGCAGACCGGTCAGGGAGAACATGGCGTCGATCCCGCCCGACTCCAGGGCCTCGGCGGAGGTGGCCTGGTCGAGGCGGATAACCTCGGGTTCCACACCGGTCTCGGCGAGGATCTGCTCGGTGGTGAACTCGGTGCCGGAGTCCGAGGCTCCGATGGACACCCGCAGCCCGTCGAGGTCGGCCAGCCGCCGCACGGGGGAGTCGGCGGCGACCACCAGGTGCACGAAGCTGTCGTAGAGGCGCCCCACCGCGCTGACGAGGTTCTGCTGCTCGACCTCCGTGGCCAGGACCGAGTCGAGGTTGGCCAGCCCCAGGTGCGCGTCGCCGTCCTCCAACAGGTACAGGTTGTCGTGTGAGGCGCGCGTCTCCACGGGGATCACCTTGTTGTGCGTCAGGCGCTCGTCGAGGAGGACCGCGAGTTCGCCGCCGATCTCCCGGTAGACGGCGCCCGGAGGGCCGGTGGCCACGATGAGCCGGGGCGGGGTGGCGTCGGGCGCGCGTGTGCAACCGGTCACCGCCGCCGCGGTGACGGTTCCCGCCAGGCCCAGGAGCACCGTGCGGCGGTCGGTTTCCCTCGGATGCATACACGCAGCTTAGGCGGGTGGGGCGGTGGTCACGCGCGTGTATCGCGCGTCACTTTGTGCCCCAGGACACACACCCAGCGTGGCCCAATGTCAGAGGAATCCCAACTCTTGCGCAGTTGCGTTGCACACATTCGGGGGTCGTAACAATCATCTCCTCATCAAGAGGTAGTAACCCCCGAGAAACCGGCAGGCAACACGGTGTCGACCGGAGGGGAGTCGCGGACAGCTGCCGTACCAGCACGCAGGAGGCCACACATGGCGATGGAAGCCGACAAGAAACCGGACGACGCTCCGGCCACGACCAAGGGCACACCCGGGGAGCGCACCACGCGGAGCCGGGTGATCGGCTTCGTCGCGGGTCCGCTGGTCGGTCTGCTCATCTACTTCCTGCTGCCGGAGATGGCTCTGCCGCTGGGCGACGGCGACACCGAAAACGTCATGTCGGTGAACGGTGGCATCGTCGCCGCCGTCACCGCCTGGATCGCGATCTGGTGGGCGACCGAACCTATCCCGATCCCGGCCACCTCGCTGCTGCCGCTGGTCCTCTTCCCGTTGCTGATCGACGGTGTCGGGATCGGTGACGTCTCCCCGTCGTACGGCTCGGACGTCATCTTCCTGTTCATGGGCGGCTTCATGCTGGCCCTGGCCATGCAGAAGTGGGACCTGCACCGCAGGATCGCGCTGCTGATCGTGTCGAAGGTCGGTTCCAACACGGTCGGCCTCATCGGCGGGTTCATCGCCGCTACCTTCGTCATCGGCATGTGGGTGTCCAACACCGCGGTGGCCGTCATGATGCTGCCGGTCGGCCTGTCGGTGATCGGCCTGGTCACGCAGCTGCGCAACGGCAAGACCGACGCCAACTTCGCCACCGCCCTGATGCTGGCGATCGCCTACTCCGCGTCCATCGGCTCGGTCTCGACGCTGATCAGCACCCCGCCGAACGTCCTCATGGTCGGATACCTCGCCGAGAACCACGACATCCACATCGGTTTCGGTGAGTGGATGATGGCCGGCGTCCCGCTCGCCATCATCTTCCTGCTGATCGCCTGGTTCCTGCTGGCCAAGGTGATCTACCCGCCGGAGGTCAAGCGCCTCGAGGGCGCCCAGGAGCTCATCCGGGGCGAGCTGGCCAAGATGGGCCCGATGAAGCGCGCCGAGAAGCTCGTGCTCGCGGTCTTCGCGTTCGCCGCCTGCTCCTGGATCTTCGCGCCGATGCTGGCGAAGAACGACGCCGTCGCCTCGGTCATCCCGTGGATCGGCAGCGTCTCCGACGCCATGATCGCGATGCTCGTCGCGGTCCTGCTGTTCATCATCCCCGCGGACCGCGACAACCGCCTCCTCGACTGGGACTCCGCTCTCAAGCTGCCCTGGGGCATCCTGCTGCTGTTCGGCGGCGGTATCGCGATCTCCTCGCAGTTCACGTCCAGCGGGCTGAGCGCCTGGATCGGCACCCGCGTCGCCATCCTGGAGGGCGTGCCCATGTGGGCGCTCATCCTCGCGGTCGTCGTCCTGGTGCTCTGCCTCACCGAGCTCACCAGCAACACGGCCACCGCCGCCACGTTCCTCCCGATCATGGGCGGTGTCGCGGTCGGTATGGACATCGACGTCCTCGCGCTGGTCATCCCGGCCGTCCTGGCGGCCTCCATGTCCTTCATGCTGCCGGTGGCCACCCCGCCCAACGCGATCGCGTTCGGCTCCGGGTACGTGAAGATCACCGAGATGCTCCGCGCGGGCCTGTGGTTCAACATGACCGCGCTCGTCCTGATCATGTTCTCCATGTACGCCCTGTTCAGTTGGGCCCTCGGAGTACAGGTCCTCTAGTGCCACCCGCGGGCCGACCGAAGTAGAGAGCGGACGGCCCCTTCCCCGGGACGGGGCCCCACCACCTTGGGGCCCCGACCCGGAACTCCCGGGAACGCCCCTCCCTCCCCGTCACCGTCCGACGGGTGAAGGGAGGGGCGTTCTCCTGCGTCCGGAGTCCGGATGACGGGGCCGGTCTCAGATCCGCCGGTCCCGGCCCGCCCCGAACGCCACAGCCGTCTGGACCAGGGCGAGGACGCCCACGAGTACCAGCACCAGGTCGGTCTCGCCGGTGAGCTGGATGAGGACGCCCGCCGCGATCGGGCCGCAGGCGGCGAGCAGGTAGCCCATGGACTGCGCCATCCCGGAGAGCCGGGTGGTCTCCGCCTGGGTGCGGCCGCGCAGGCCGATCAGGGACAACGCCACCACGATCGAGCTTCCCGTGCCCGCGCCCGCCACCATGATCCACAGCGGCCCCCACGCGGGCACCCACAGCAGTCCGGCCATGGCCGCCACGATGAGCAGGCTCACGGCCAGGCAGGCGGGGCGCTGCTCCGCGCGCCGACCCATGAGCGCGGTGATCGCCAGCCCGGACACCACGCCGGTGATCTGGAACGCGAACAGGTGCCATCCGGCCGCCTCCGGGGCCACCCCGCGTGCGGCCTCCACGCTGGGCAACCAGTTGACCAGGGTGAAGTAGCAGGTGGACTGGAGTCCCATGAAGGCCGTGAGCAGCCACGCGGTCGGCGAACGCCACACCGAGCCGACGGGTTCGGCGGGTGAGTCGGCCGCGGCGACGGGCGCGGGGGAGGGTATCCAGCGGACCCGCGCCGCCCACACCAGCAGGGCGAGCACTACGGGGGCCGCCCACAGCGCGAGCGCGGGCCGCCAGCCCCCCGCGAGCGCCGCGAGCGGCACCGAGAGCCCGGCGCCCAGGGCGGCGAACCCGGTCATCACGGAGGACGACACCCCGGTGACCAGGGCGATCCGCCCCGGGTGGTCGCGGCGCAAAATCACCGGGACGAGGACGTTACCGAAGGCCACCGCCGCGCCGATCATCGCCGTGCCGAGCCACAGGGCGGTGAGGGCGGGCAGGGAGCGGAGCGCGATGCCTGCGGCGAGCAGGGCGAGCGCGGCCAGGACGACGCGGTCCACACCCCACCGGGCGGTGGGTCCGTGGACGAGCGAAGAGAAGAGGGCGAAGCCGAACAGGGGGAGCGCGGTGAGGATACCGAGGGCGCCGTTGGACAGCCCTGTGGTGGCCCCCACAGCCTCCAGGACCGGGCCGACCGAGGTGAGGGCGGGGCGCAGGCAGGAGGCGATCACCAGGACGGAGCCGGTGGCCAGAGCGGCGCGCGCCCAGGTGCGGGCGGGGGCCTGGGCGGTGGGGGCGCTCACGCGGTGCCGTCCGTGCGGCGGGCGTCGGCGGGGTCCCCGTCACGGGCTTCGTCCTCGACGACGGCGCTGATGAACCCGAGCTCGTCGGCGAGTTCCGTGGCGATGGCGCGCGCGTGCTCGGGGGTGCCGTCCTCGATCGCCGCGAGCAGGCCCTCGTGCAGGTCGTTGAGGCCCTGGACCTCGGGCAGGGCGGTGGTGCGCCGGATGGACTCCACCACGTTCTCCCGCAGCGCGTCGTAGAGCCGGGTGAGCAGCGGGTTGTGCGCGGCCTCGACGACCGCCCGATGGAAGCGGGAGTCCGCCGCGACGTAGGCGTCGACGTCGTCGGCGCGCTCGGCCTCGGCACGGGCGGCGACCGCCTCGCGCATGGCGTCCAGGTGGGCGTCGGTGCGGTGGCGCGCGGCCCGCTCCGCGGCGGCGACCTCCAGCACGGCGCGCACGTCCAGGACGTGTTCGAGGTCGGTGCCGCCGCCATGGGCGAGCAGTCCGGTGAGTTCGTCGCTGGCCCGCACATAGGTGCCGTCGCCCACGCGGGGTTCCAGGAGTCCGGCGGCGGTGAGCGCGCGCAGGGCCTCACGGACGGTGCCCCGGCTGACCCCGAGCTCCTCGGCGAGGCGCTTCTCACCGGGGATGCGGCTGTGCACGGCCCAGTCCCCGGAGGTGATGCGTGCCCTGAACTGCCTGCTGACCTGCACGACCAGGGGTTCGGCCCGGGTGGGCTGGGTCATGGACGTCACGGTGGCCTCCTGGTTGTCCGACATTTGCACGGGGAGTCTAGGCATGCGGAGCCGGGCCCACAAGGGCGCCCCCCCCGGGCGGGACCCGAAGACGAGGTCCGGAAGACGAGGTCCGGGGTCCGGCGGCTCGTCGGCGCGGGTGTGTGCGACAATCGCCCCGGCCGCACACCGCACTCCACCTCGGAGGTCCTCGTGCTGCCCTCGTCCGGAACCGTCACCGCCACGGAGCCCGCCCCTCGCGGTCCGTCGGTGTTCCCGGTCCGCCCTCCCTCGCTCCGTCCGCCCCTCCCCGAACCGGTGCCGACGCTCGGGCGGTGCGCGAATCCGTCGCCGAACCCGGGCGCGATCCACTTCACGGGCGGTGGGTGAACCCGTCGCCGAGACCCGGAGCGAGTCCGTGCCCGCGTCCGCGCGGGGGCAGCCGTCACCGGACCGGATTTTCCCGCGCTCGGGCCCACCATGGGGCTCCGGCGCGAGCCAGCACCGGTGTGGTGCGCGCACCCGCAGCCCACAGCCCGTATCCGCGTCGGCGCGCCCACGTTCCGCGCCCGCAGGAGCGCGCTCCCTATTCATCCGATGATCCGTCCGAAGGAGAGTCCGTCACCGTGACCAGTGCCGACCACCCGGCCGAACCCGACCACCCGGCCGAACCCCGGCCCGGCGGCGGGTCCACCGCCTCCCGCGTTCAACGATGGGTGCTGTGGCTGGGGCCGCTCCTGGCCGCCGCGGCCACCCTCATCTGGTCCGGGAACTTCGTGATCGCCCGGGTGGTCTCCGGGGAGATCCCGCCCGTTCAGACCGCCTTCTGGCGGTGGGCGATCGCCCTGGCCGTGCTCCTGCCGTTCGCGGCCCGGGGACTCTGGGAGCACCGGCGCCTCATCCGGGAGCGCGCCCCCTACATCGCCCTGGTCAGCCTGCTGGGCGTCACGCTCTTCAACACCCTGATCTACGTCGCGGGCCACACCACCTCCGCCACCAACCTCGCCCTCATCGCGGCGGCCTCCCCGGTGGCGATCGCGGTCTTCGCGGCGGTCGGTGGCGAACGGCTGTCACCGCGGCGGATCACCGGCATGGCGGTCGCCCTGGTGGCGGTGGTCGGTCTGATCACCAAGGGCGACCCCGCTGTGCTGATCGGCATGGACCTGGCCACCGGCGACCTCTGGATGCTCGCGGCGATGTTCACCTTCGCCGGGTACTCGGCCCTGCTCAGGCGCAAGCCCCAGGAGCTGCCCGCCGTGGTGTTCCTCGCCGCCACGGTCCTGTTCGGCCTGGTCATGCTGCTGCCCGCGCAGGTCGTCTCGCTCGTGGTCCAGGGCGGGTTCACCCCCACCCCGGGGAACCTGTCCGCCCTGCTCTACATCGGGGCCGCCTCCTCGGCGCTGGCGTTCTTCCTCTGGAACCGGTCCGTGGAGATGATCGGCGCCACCCGCGCGGGGGTCCTCTACTACCTCCAGCCCGTCTGTGTCGCGGCGCTCGCCTACCTGACCATCGGTGAGCCGGTCACGGGCGCCCAGGCGGTGTGCGCGGTGCTCATCGTGGCCGGGGTGGCCCTGTCGTCCTCGCGCAGGTGAGCCCCGGCGGACACGACGGAGCCCCGCCACCGGGGTGACGGGGCTCGAAGCCGTACGGGCCGGTCCGGCGGGACCGGACCGGGCTAGTCCTGCGCGGAGCGACGGGGGCGGCGCGGGCGGGACGAACCGCCCGAACGCGGGCCGCCGTAGCCGCCGCGCTGGCCGCCCTGGCCGCCACGCGGGCCGCGCGGGCCGCGCTGGCGGTTCTCCCGGCGCGGCTCGGCGGGCAGGGTCACCGGCACGCCGGACGGGGTGCGGGCGCCGGTCACGCGGGCCAGCTCCGGGTCCTCGGAGTGCTCGACCTGCGCGATCTGCGGTTCGATCCGGGCCCGGTACATCAGACGGCTCATGTCACGCCGCTGGTTGGGCGTCACGAGCGTGACCACGTTGCCGGACTCGCCCGCGCGGGCCGTGCGGCCGCCCCGGTGCAGGTAGTCCTTGTGGTCGGTGGGCGGGTCGATGTTCACGACCAGGTCCAGCCCGTCCACGTGGATGCCGCGCGCGGCGACGTTCGTGGCGATCAGCGCGGTCACCGTGCCCTCCTTGAACTGCTTGAGGGTGCGGGTGCGCTGCGGCTGGGAGCGGCCGCCGTGCAGCGGGGCCGCCCGGACGCCGCTGGCCAGCAGGTGCTGGGCCATGCGGTCCACCGCGTGCTTGGTGTCCAGGAACATGATGACCTGGCCGTCACGGGCGGCGATCGCGGTGGCCGTGGCCTGCTTGTCCGCGTGCGACACGTGCAGGAGGTGGTGCTCCATGGTGGAGACCGCCCCTTCGGACGGGTCGACCGAGTGCACGACCGGGTCCTTGAGGAAGCGGCGCACCAGCTGGTCCACGTTCCGGTCCAGAGTGGCCGAGAACAGCAGGCGCTGGCCGTCGGCGGGGACCTGCTCCAGGATCGCGGTGACCTGCGGCATGAAGCCCATGTCGGTCATCTGGTCGGCCTCGTCGAGCACCACGGCCTCGACCTGGTCCAGGACGCAGTCACCGCGCTCCATGAGGTCGCGCAGGCGGCCGGGGGTGGCCACGACCAGTTCCACGCCCTGGCGCAGGGAGCGCGCCTGGCGGTGGATGGGCATGCCGCCCACCACGGTCGCCATGCGCACCCGAACCGAGCGGGCGTAGGGCGTGAGGGAGTCGGTGACCTGCTGGGCGAGTTCGCGGGTCGGCGCCAGCACCACGGCCAGCGGGTGCCGCTCCTCGGCGCTGCGGCCGTTGAGCCGGGCCAGCAGGGCCAGGCCGAAGGCGAGGGTCTTGCCGGAGCCGGTCTGGCTGCGGCCCAGGACGTCCCGACCGGCCAGCGAGTTGGGCAGGGTGGCCGCCTGGATCGTGGAGGGCGTGGTCAGACCCTGGCGGGTCAGCGTCTCCTTGAGGGCGTCGGGCATGTCCAGCGCCTGGAAGTCGTCGACCGGGTCGAGGCCCGGCACGACGGTCTTGGGGAGGGCGAACTCGCCGCCCGAGAAGCGCGAGCCGCCGCCGGGACGGCCCTGGTGGCCGCCGCCGCGTCGGGGGCCGTCGAAGGAGCGGCGCGGGCGGGGGCGACCGTAGGAGCCGGAGCCGCCACGGGAACCCTGGCCGGAGGTGGTGGAGCGGTCACGACGTGCGTTGGCACGGGGATGGTTCACAGATGACCTTTCGCCGACGACTGAGGCCGGGTCGGAAGTCCACGACAGCGCTTCGGTGAGTGACACCGAACGTGTGTGGGGGAAACTACTTCGATATCCACGGCTCACCCGAAGGAACGGGGGTCGTGGCGGGCGAACCGGTGCCTGTCGGAGAACGACTGCCAGAAGACCGGCTCTGGGAACGTCACCGTGGTGGTTACCCGGGGTACCCGGGCAGCACGACCGCAACCTCACGAACCTAGCACACGGCCTCCCGGCTGGCCGAGACCGCGCCCCTGTGGCACTGGGCACCGTACGGAGAGGGAGCTCGAACCGCGAGGGGCGTCGTATGACGAGGGGCCCCGGCGTCCGCTCGCGCGGATGGGGCCCCTCCGGGTCACGCTTCGGGGGGTGCCCCCCTGGCGGGTCAGTCCTGTTTCGCGGGCGCCTGGGCCGCGAGGGCGCGGTAGTGGCGCGAACGCAGGCCGAGGACGACGGTGGCCGTCAGGGCCGCGATCAGCGAGGCGATCAGCACGCCCGCCTTCGCGTGGGCGAGGTGCTCGGGGGACCCGGCGAAGCTGAGCTCGGTGATCAGCAGCGACACCGTGAAGCCGATCCCGGCCAGCTGCGACATCCCGAAGATGTCGATCCACTTCAGGTCCGGGTTGAGTTCGGCGCGGGTGAGCTTGGTGGTCAGCCACGAACCGCCGGTGATACCGACCATCTTGCCGACGAACAGGCCCGCGATGATGCCGAGCCCGGCGGGGTCGGTGAAGACCGCGTCCACGCCGTCGAAGACCACACCGGCGGAGAAGAACGCGAAGATCGGCAGGGCCAGACCGGCCGACCACGGGCGCAGGACGTGCTCGGTGCCGTGGCTGGGGCTTTCGACCTCGCCCTCGTGCTTGGTGGTGCGCATCATCAGGCCCATGGCCACACCGGCGATGGTGGCGTGCACGCCGCTCTCGTGGGTGAGTACCCAGATGAGGGCGGCCAGCGGCACGTAGACGACCCAGTTGGGGACGACGGACGCGTTGAGCTTGGCGGCCAGGCCCTTGCCGCGCTGGAGGTAGCCGAAGAACGCGACGCCCAGGGCGGCGCCGAACAGCGGCAGGAAGCTGATGCTCGCGGTGTAGAAGACCGCGATGACGATGACCGCGCCGAGGTCGTCCACGATCGCGAGGGTCAGCAGGAAGGTGCGCAGGGCCGGGGGCAGGCCGCGCCCGACCACCGCGAGGATCGCCACGGCGAACGCGATGTCGGTCGCCATGGGGATACCCCAGCCCTGGAGGGTCTCCGGGGAGTTCAGGTTGACGATCGCGTAGATGCCGGCGGGGACAACCATGCCGCAGACGGCGGCGACGATCGGGAGCATGGCCCGGCGGGGGTCGCGCAGCTCGCCGTGGACGAACTCCTGTTTGAGCTCGTTGCCGACCACGAAGAAGAAGACCGCGAGCAGGGCGTCGGCGGCCCAGGTCTCCAGCGACAGGTTGAGGTGCAGGGCCTCGGGGCCGAAGGTGACGCCTCGGAGCCGTTCGTAGACCTCGCCGAGAGGAGAGTTGATCCAGACCAGCGCGGTGACGGCCGCGAGGATCAGCAGGAAACCGGCGACCGTGTCGCTGCGGAGGAGGTTGGCCAGGCGGCTCACCGGGTTGTACGAGGGTGAGGGCCGGACGGGGTCGATGCTCATCGGGGTGTGCTCCGGGCAGATGGGTTGCTTGTGGGACTCGCCGACCAGTCTTCCCGGCACACCTGTGGCGCGTGTGGCGCCGCGCCCATGTTCGCCTATGGTGGACCGTCTGTCCAGTTTCGGTCAGGTTCCCCAGAATTCGGAGACCGCCAGCGGCCCCTGGGCGCTGGGGTCACTCTATCCCCTGAACAGCGCTAACGTCGCTGGGGTGCGGGTTGGGGGCCCGGCCCACGCACCCGTCGCGTGCGGGCGTGCCGGGGTGTTCGGCCGGTCCGGTTGGCCGAACCGGTACACGGGCGTAGAGTGCGGGTCTGGTGTGCCGGGAAGACTGGTCGGCGAGGCGGCGATCCCTATCCGAAACCAGGTGTGACCATGCCGGAGACCACGCTCCACGGAGCTCGCGTCTACCGTTCCGAGTCAGCGGAGCGGACCGTTCGCGACTGGTGCCGGGAGCGGCTCGACGAGTACCCGGACCTGGTCTTCCTGCCGGAGATCCCCACGTCGATCGGCCCCACCCGCGCCTTCCGGATGCCCGGCGGCCCAGGCACTCCGGTGGTGGTGCTCAGCGGCACCAACTTCAACAGCGCTCTCATGGCCTCGCCGGTCTCGGACATGACGGAGGAGCGGGACGTCTATCTCGTGGACCTGCCCGGGCAGCCCGGTCTCAGCTGCGGGCTGCGGCCCCGGGGGCACCGCGCGCAGGCGTACGGCCGGTGGTTCGACGAGGTGCTCCCCGAGCTGGTGGACCGCCCGGTGGTGGTCCTCGGGCACTCCCTGGGCGCGGCGGTCGCCCTGGCGGCCAGACCCCGCGACCAGGTCAGAGGGATGGTGCTGGTCAACCCGGCCGGTCTGACCAGCGCCGCCACGCCGCCGGAGCTCATGCGCGTGACACTGCCGTGGATGATCGGCCCGCGCGACGACAAGAGCACCCGGCTGCTCAACTTCATGAGCGGACCGGACTTTCGCTACCCGTCCCACCCGTTCGCGTCGTGGATGACGATGGTCGGCAGGTACTGCCGGACGAGTCTCGCACCCGGTCCGCTGCCCACCGAGTCGCTGCTGGCCTGGCAGGGGCACGGCGTCATGGTGGTCACCGGGTCGGACGACGTGTTCTTCTCCCCGGCGCGCCTGCACGGCCCGGCCCGCCGGTTCCTCGACACCGAACCGCGCGTACTGGAGGGCGCGGGGCACCTGGCGCCGTACGAGTTCCCCGAGCGGGTGCGCGCCCTGGTGCGCGAGATCGCCTGACCCTTCCGGGGCGCGACGGGCGGGCGGCCTCAGCCGGGTCCCTCAGCCCGGTCTGCGCGGGGTGAAGAGGGTGTCCGGGTCCGGGTCCCGGTACAGGGGCGAGTACACGTGCAGCACCAGGACCGCGGGCGCGGTCCACGTCTCCAAGGAGTAGGTGAACCCTTCGGGGTCCTGCGCCGTGACGCCGCCGCCGTGCGGGGAGCGTCGCAGGGCGCTCTCCCAACCCCGGGAGGACCAGGCGGAGTGCAGTGCTCTGAGCACTGTGTGCGCCCGGCGCGGGCTCGCGGGGCAGGCGTAGGTTGCCGACGCGTTGTACACGTCGCCGTTCTCGGCTCCGGGCAGGTCGGGGTCGGCCAGGGCGGTGTCCGCCACTCTGAATTCCAAGGGGGCGGGGAACCGGTCCTGCCACGCGCCGGCCCTCGCCATCGCCAGGTCCACGGCCTCGGCCTTGCCTTTGGTCTCCATGAGTCCTCGTTCCTTCGCTGTGGTCACGTGAGGGACGGACCCGGCTCGCGGGGGGTCCGGCGCGGAGGTAAGGGGGGAACGTTCCGGGGAAAGGGCCCGCGCAGGGCCAGCTTCGCCAGTTCGGCGACCGCGGCGTACAGGCTGATGAGCCGGGGTTCCTCGACCAGCCGGTCCCACTGGCCGATGACGACGTTGACCGTGTTGCTCAGGGCCAGACTCCCATGCTTCATGTACTCGCTGTGCCCTCTGACCCGGGTCGACAGGGCCCTGGCCCTGAAACTCGAGGACTTCGGGTTGGTCCCGAGGAGACGGCGCGGGGCGTGTACCACGGGGTCCGACTTGTCCGCCATGACGAAGACGCGGCGGGGGTCGACGTTGAGCTGTTCCGCTTTCTGGACGTCCCCCACGCCCGGGCTGCCCTGGAAGAGGATCGCGTCTGCGGGGAAGTTCCGGGTGGAGGCGGCGGCCCTGGCCACGACGCCCGTTCCGTAGCTGTGCCCCGTCACGGTGGTCTGCCCCCGGATCTGCTTGCTGACCGCGAGGCCCGAGACGAAGCCGGTCAGCGCCGGGTGCCCCTCGACGGCGTACCTGGTGTTGGTCGCCTGACCGGGGATGCGGTCGGGCATCTTGCACCCGAGCCAGTAGACGGCCGCGGTCCTCTCGCGTCCCCCGGTGGGGGCCTCCGCGTGTTCGCGGAGCCGTCGGGCGTTGTCGAGCCCGAAGCGGATGTGCGGGATCGCGTTGAGGTTGTTGCCCGTTCCCGGTACGTGGACGGCCGTGTAGTGGGAGCGGTCCGGGTCCCCGTAGGACACGGCCACCAGCCCGTCGGTGCCTCCCGGTGCGCTCGGGGGCCGGTAGGTCAGCAACAGGGGGCGGTCGCGGGAGTCGCCCTCGGGGCCGCCGATCATGCGCTTCAGCGCCGCCGATCCCGGGTCCTCGTGGTCCCGGAGGTAGGAGTCGAGGACGGAACGGTTGGCCTGGTCGCGTACTCGGGAGGGGAGCCCGTCGAGGGAGCCGATCTCGGCCGGTCTCTCCTGGAGTAGGCGGGCGCGGCGCTCGGGGCTGAGGCGCCTCCACCACGCCGCGTTCTCGGCTGGCACGTTCGACGACGGTGGTGCGGCCATCGACGCCTCGCTGTTCTGGTCTCGGGCTGGGGGTGGCGCCATCCTGGCAGAGGCCACTGACCTCGGGTAGCCCCCTATGTCGTCTAAGTGACCTTTGGCGAGTTTTGTCCGAAGATCGGTGGAGGGTAGTGGTCGACGTCACCTGCGAGTGTCGGCGCCGGGCCAGGGCGCGGACGCATCCGTTCCTGACGACGTCCCGATCGGGGCCGCCCCATGGCCGGGACGCTCCTCCTGAACCCCTCCGGGTGGGTGGCGCGGCCCTGACCGGGGAAGACTCTCCTGTGGCGGGCCCGCCCGGCACCGGTTCGGAAGCGCCCGCGACCAGACGGCCTCACGGGAGGGCGCGGCCATGGACGTACGGAGCGTCGTGGGACTGGACGGGGTCCGCCGTGGCATGGGGGATCTCGTGGGGGGCAAGGCGGCCAACCTCGGGGAGATGGTCGCGGCTGGGGAGCGCGTGCCCCCCGGCTTCTGCGTCACCACCGCCGCGCACGCGTCCGGGACGGTGCCCGCCGAGCCGATCACCCGGGCCTACGAGGCTCTGGGCGCTGGCAGGGTCGCGGTGCGTTCCAGCGCGACCGCGGAGGACCTCCCCGAGGCCAGCTTCGCCGGACAGCAGGACACCTACCTCGACGTCGAGGGCGCGGACGCCGTCGTGGACGCCGTCCGCCGCTGCTGGGCCTCGCTCGACAACGAACACGCCGTCGCCTACCGGCGGGCCAACGGCCTCGACCGGGCCGATGTGCGCATGGCGGTGGTGGTGCAGCGCATGGTGGACGCGGACACCGCCGGGGTCATGTTCACCGCCGACCCGCTCACCGGCTCCCGGTCGCGCACCGTGGTCGACGCGGTGCGCGGCCCGGGCGGCGCGGTCGTGGACGGGTCGGTCGAACCCGACCACTACGCGGTCGACGACGGTCGGCTCGTGGACGGAGCCGGGGGCTGTCTCGCACCGGGGCAGGTCGTCGAGCTGGCCGCCGCCGGACGGCGCCTCCAGGGGCTCTTCGGCTCCCCGCAGGACGTCGAGTGGGTCCACGACCGCGACGGCGTCCTGTGGCTGCTCCAGTCCCGGCCGGTCACCACCCTCTTCCCGCTCCCGCCGCAGGACCTGCCCGACCTGCCCCGCTTCTACATGGAGGTCGGGCACATGCAGGGCATGTTGCGCCCCTTCACCCCGCTCGGGCTGGCCATGCTCCAGAGGATGTGGACCCGCTGGTGGGGGTCGGTCGGGTTCGCCACCGGCGACGCCGACCCCGACCCCCTCATGGTGGGTGTGGGAGGCCGGTTGTTCGTCGACCTGTCCGCGTTCCTGCGCAGCTCCCCGCTCCGGGGGAGGCTGCCCCAGGCCATGGACGTGTACGGGCCCCGGGCGCGCGCGGCGGTGGAGCACCTGCTCGACGATCCGCGGTTCGCCCCCCGCCCCGGGCTGCCGTTCCCCGCGTCGACCGGGCTCCGCGTGGCCGCCGCGCTCCTGCCCTCGGCCGTGTTCGGGGTCGGCCACGCGCTGGCCCGCCCCCGGGCCGCGCGCGCCCGAGCACAGGCCGCCGTGGCCCGTCTGCGCGCCCTGCGCGGCCCGGGCGCCGGAGCCGGGTCGGCGTCACGGCTGGACTGGGTCACGGGGCGGGCCCTCGACGCGATGCTCGGCCGGGACCTGACCCGGGTGATCGGCCCGGTCTTCGCCGGGATCGTCACCGGCACGGCCCCGGCGGCACTGCTGCGCGGGGTCGCCACCAGGGAGGAGACCGACACCGTCCTGGGCGGCCTGCCCCACAACGTCACCACCGAGATGGACCTGGCCCTGTGGCGGATCGCCGAGCGCGCCCGCGCCCACGGGGACCTGTTCACCCGCACATCTCCGGAGGAACTCGCCGCCCGGTACCTGCGCGGGGAGCTGCCGGAGGTCGGGTTGGCCGCCTTCCTGGACGCCTACGGGCACAGGGCGGCCGCCGAGGTGGACATCGGTGTGCCCCGGTGGCGCGAGAACCCGGCGCCCGTGTTCGCGTCGGTCGCCAACTACCTGCGCCTGGACGACCCCGAACAGGCACCGGACCGCAGGTTCGAGCGGGCCGGGGCCGCCGCCGGGGCGGCGCTCGCCGAACTGGTCCCCCGCGCCCTGCGGCGCCGTCCGGTGCGCGGTGCCGTCGCCGCCTTCCTCATGAGCCGTTCCCGCGAACTCGCGGGCCTGCGGGAGTACGGCAAGTTCGCGTGGCTGGTGCCGTTCGCGGAGATGCGCCGCCAGGTGCTCCTGGTCGGAGCCGACCTGGCGGGCCTCGGACTGCTGGAGACGGCCGACGACGTCTTCTTCCTGGACCTGGACGAGGTCCGGTCGACGGTGGACGGCGGCGTCGACCGACGGTCGCTGGTCGCCGAGCGTCGCCGCCTCCACCTGCGGGAGCGGCGTCGGCGCACGGTGCCGGGGACCCTCCTGACCGATGGCACGGACGTGGCGGCCGCGTTGCCGGCCCCGGCCGTGGAACCGGGCGGGCTACCGGGGACACCGGCGGCTCCGGGGCGGGCCGAGGGACGCGCCCGGGTGGTCCTGGACCCGTCCGGAGCCAGGGTCGAGCCCGGGGAGATCCTCGTGGCGCCCACCACCGACCCGGGCTGGACGCCGCTGTTCATGACCGCCGCAGGGCTGGTCTCCGAGACGGGTTCGCCGATCGCGCACGGCCCCACGGTCGCCCGCGAGTACGGGATTCCGGCGGTGATCTGCGTGCGGGACGCCACCACCGCGATCCGGACCGGCGACCTGCTCCGGGTCGACGGCTCGGCGGGGACGGTCGTGGTGGTCGCCGACGCGGACGCCGCCGACGCGGGCGACGGTCCCGCCGCCACCGACCCCACCGACCTCACCGACCTCACCTTCACCGACGGAGAGTCCCCCCGCGAGGGGTGAGGCCCTCCCTCCACCGGTACCGGAAGATGACGCGGAGTTGACGTGCGGCCGGGCCCCCGTTGGGCGGCCGGTGACGAGCATGGGGGTGGGCCTGCCCGGCCCGACCGGTGTGCTCCGACGGAGGGACGGCCATGGCAGAGCCCGGGTACGAGGACGGAACCGACTTCGAGGACGCCGACCGGGGGTTCGTCGGCGCGCTGGTCCCGGGGGTGGTGCGTGACGACCGGGGCCGTGTCGTGTGGGACGGTGACGCGTTCGGGTTCCTGGAGGGCGAGCGCCCCGACTCCGTCCACCCGAGCCTGTGGCGCCAGGCCCGGCTGTGCGCCAAGCAGGGACTGTACGAGGTCACCGCCGGGGTCTACCAGGTGCGCGGCCTTGACCTGTCGAACATGACGCTGATCGAGGGCGGGCGCGGCGTGGTGGTCGTCGACCCCCTCGTCTCGGCGGAGACCGCCGCGGCCGCCCTGGCCCTGTACCGGGAGCACCGGGGCGAGCGCCCCGTGACGGGGCTGGTCTACACGCACTCGCACATCGACCACTTCGGCGGCGCCCTCGGGGTGCTCGACCCCGAACGGGACGGCGTGCCCATCCTCGCGCCGGAGGGCTTCCTGGAGCACTCCGTGGTGGAGAACGTGTACGCGGGCCCCGCCATGCTGCGGCGCGGTATGTACTACTCGGGCGCGAACCTGGGGGTGGGGCCGGACGGGGCGGTCGGCGTGGGTCTGGGGTCGGCGGTGTCCACGGGGACGCCCGGCCTGGTGCCGCCGACCGTGGACGTGACCCGCACCGGGCAGGAGGAGACGGTGGACGGGGTCCGGTTCGTCTTCCAGATGACACCGGGCACCGAGCCGCCCTCGGAGATGAACTTCCTGCTGCCCGACCACCGCGCGCTGTGCATGGCCGAGAACGCCACCCACACCATGCACAACGTGCTCACCCTGCGTGGCGCGGTGGTGCGCGACGCGCGGATCTGGTCGCGCTACCTCAACGAGGCGGTCCAGCTGTACGCGGACCGCGCGGACGTGCTGTTCGCCTCGCACCACTGGCCGACCTGGGGGCGTGACCGGATCGTGGGGTTCCTCTCGGAGCAGCGCGACCTGTACGCGTACCTGCACGACCAGACGCTGCGTCTGCTCAACAAGGGCCTCACCGGCCCGGAGATCGCGGAGGAGCTGCGGCTGTCCGAGGGCCTGGCGGCCGCCTGGAACACGCGGGGCTACTACGGTTCGCTGTCCCACAACGTGAAGGCCGTCTACCAGCGCTACCTGGGCTGGTACGACGGCAACCCGCCACCCTGTGGGAGCACCCGCCGGAGGAGAGCGCGCGCCGGTACGTGGACACCATCGGCGGGACCGACGCCGTGGTGGCCAGGGCGCGCGCGTACGCGGACGAGGGGGACACCCGGTTCGCCGCGCAGCTGTTGCGGCACGCGGTGTTCGCGGACCCGTCGCACGAAGGGGCCCGGGATCTGCTCGCGTCGGTGTTCCGGCGGCTGGGCGAGGGCGCGGAGAACGCGACCTGGCGCAACTGCTACCTGACCGGGGCCCGGGAGCTGCGTGAGGGCGTGGCGCACACCGGACTGGCGGTGTCGAGCATGGCGGCCATGCTCACCGTGACCCAGCTGTTCGACACGGTCTCCATCCGGGTGGACGGCCCGAGGGCGGCCGCCCTGTCGGTGGTCATCGACTGGACCCTGACCGACCTGGGGGAGTCCTACCGGACCGAGATGTCCAACGGGGTGTTCGTGCACTGGCCGGTGAGGGGGGAGGTCGCGGGAGACGCCGATCTCACCCTGCGGTTGACCAAGCCCCGGTTTCTGGGCCTGCTGGCGCACGGGGACACGGACGGCCTCGACCACGACGGCGACCTGGAGGCCGTCCGGCGGGTCATGGGGGTGCTGGACGAGCCCGACCCGGACTTCGCGATCGTCACGCCCTGACGGGCCTGGCCCGGTGGGGGCGGGGCACTGATCGTCGATCGCGCGTACCGGGCCGCCCCGTGGGTCCCTCGCGACCGCCGAGCGGGGCCGCCGACGCGTGTCCGCGCGTACCCGGTGCGAGGGACCCACGGGCCGGTCACGCCCGGTTCGGGTCGGTCGCCTTCCCGTCGAGCCAGAGTTCGGTGGTGGCGTCCCGGTGGCTGCCGGTGGTGCCCACGTGCTTGGCGTCGATCGTGGGCCCCTTCTTGATCACGTGCACCAGGGCCATCGCGTGTCCCCGGCCCAGGCCGTAGTCGTCGGCCAGCCAGGTGACGATGGTGCCCGCCTTCACGGAGGGGGCGTCGTACCCCTTCTCCTTGGCGAGGTCCACCAGGGCACGGGGGACCAGACCGGTCTTCTCCTCGATGGTGTCCAGATAGGCCTGGAAGGACATGGGCTCTCCTCGGGTGGGTGGCCGGGAACCCATGTTCACACCCGACTACGACATTCCACCTGACGCGTCACCGCCCCGGTGGCACCTGATGCGGAGCCGGTGGCGGAGTGACGCGCGGCTGGGGTGTCCATGGGGCCAGGGCCACCGTAGCCAAACGGAACCTGTACCTAGGCGTCCAGCAGCTGGGTGACCGTGTGCTCGCCGATGGCGCCGAGGACCGGGTGCTCCGGGGCGCTGGCGCACAGCAGGGTCGAGTAGAGCAGCGCCCAGGCGCGGGCGCGGTCCCAGGTGGGGACGTCGACCCCGCTCCGGCGGTCCAGTTCGGCGCGTAGGCGGGCGCGGTCGCGGGGGCCGAAGGCCAGCCAGGCGACGGCGAGGTCGCAGGCCGGGTCGCCGGAGGTGAGGTCGCCGAAGTCGAGGACGGCGACCAGGTCGAGGCGGCCCTCGGCGCGGGTGTGTTCGGCCGTGCCCACCAACAGGTTCGCGGGGTGCGGGTCGCCGTGCAGCCACACCGCAGGGCCGGTCCGTTCGGGGGTGGGGAGCAGCTCCTCCCACAGGGCGAGCAGTGCGTCGGCGCGGGGGTGGGTACCGGTGGCCAGGCGCTCGCGCACACGGGCGTCGCGCACACGCAGGGGAACCCCGCGCACCTCGTTGCGGGGGGCGTCGTCCGGGGCGGGCACGTGCAGCCGTGAGAAGAACGACGCGAGGGGTTCGACCAGGTCGGAGCGTTCGTCCACCGGTACCTCGGCGGCGGTGCGGCCCTCGAACCACGGGGTCACCGACCAGTGCCAGGGGTATCCGCGGTCGGGGCGGCCCACCCGTACCGGGACCGGGACGGGCACGCCGACGCGTTCGGCGATCTCCGGGAGCCAGCGCTGCTCGTTCACGACGAGCCGGGCGGCCGCCTCCCGGCGGGGCATGCGCACGCACAGGTCCGCGCCCAGGGTGAACAGGGAGTTGTCCCAGCCGTGGGAGACCGGGGTGACGGCCAGGTCCGCCAGGTCCGGGTGCTGTCGGCGCAGGAGCTGGCGGACGAGGTCGGGGGTGAGGTTCACTTCGGCCGGAGGGGTGCGCATCGACCCAGTATCGGCCACCGGTCAGTAGTAGACGGCGAGCGGTCCGTTGGGGCCGTCGACGACGGTCACCGGGGTGTCGAAGACCCGGGTCAGGACCTCGTCGGTCATGATCCGCTCCGGCGGGCCGAACTCCACCACCGAGCCGTCCTTCACGGCGCAGATGTGGTCCGCGTAGTGGCCCGCGAAGTTGATGTCGTGCAGCACGATCACGATGGTGCGGTCGAGTTCGGCCGCCGCCCGGCGCAGGTGCTTCATCATCTGCACCGAGTGGCGCATGTCGAGGTTGTTCAGCGGTTCGTCGAGCAGCACGTACTCGGTCTCCTGGCACAGCACCATGGCGACGTAGGCGCGCTGGCGCTGGCCGCCGGAGAGCTGGTCGAGGTAGCGGTTCTCCAGGGCGGTGAGGTCGAGGAAGTCGATCGCGCGGCTCACCACCTCCTCGTCGGCCACCGTGAGCCGCCCCCTGGAGTGGGGGAAGCGGCCGAACGCCACGAGCTGGCGCACCGTCAGCCGGGTGACGAAGTGGTTCTCCTGGCGCAGGACCGAGACGATCTTGGCCAGTTCCTTGGAGGGGGTCCGGGTGACGTCGTGCCCGGCGATCTCGACCGTGCCCGCGTCGAGCCCCAGGAGCCGCCCCACCATGGTGAGCAGGGTCGACTTGCCGGCGCCGTTGGGGCCCACGAGCGCGGTCACGCCGCCCCGGGGGATCTCCAGGTCCACGGGGCCGATCGTGACCTCGCTCCCGTACTCCTTACGGACGCCCTTGAGGGTGATCACAGCCGGCCCTTTCTGAGGATGACGAAGAGGAACACCAGGCCGCCGACGAACTCGATGATGATCGAGACCACCCCGTTGGCGTAGAAGAGGTTCCGCATGACGAAGTAGGCGCCGCTGAGGACCACGAAGCAGGTCAGCACGGCGACGGGGAAGACGTGGCGGTGGTCGTGGGTGTCGGCGAACTGGTAGGCCAGGGTCGCCACGAGGAAGCCGAGGAAGGTCATCGGTCCCACGAGAGCGGTGGAGACCGCCATGAGCACGGACACCAGGAACAGCACCCGCATGGTCTCGCGGCGGTGGTTCAGCCCGAGCCCGGTGCTGGCGTCGCGGCCCAGCGCGACGATGTTCAGCCGCCGCGAGCCCACTACCAGCAGGGCCGCGGCGCCCAGGCACAGCGGGACCGCCACCGGCAGGTACGAGGCGTCGGCGTTGGACACGTTGCCGAACAGGCGGGCGGCCAGCACGTCGAACTCGCTCGGGGTGAGCAGGCGCTGCATGAACGTGGAGACCGACGCCAGGCCGCCGCCGATGATGATGCCGATCAGCAGCATCACCTGGAGGTTGCCGTACCGGCCGGACAGCAGCCAGCCGTACAGCAGCATCGCGAAGCCGACCATCAGCGCGATCTGGAGGACGAACTGGGAGAGCCCCGTGACGGCGAGGACGCCCGCGACGCCCAGGACGTACACGGCGGTGGTCTGGATCGCGACGTAGAGCGCCTCGAACCCCATGATCGACGGGGTGATGATGCGGTTGTTGGTCACGGTCTGGAAGCTCACCGTGGCGACGGCCTGGCAGATCGCCACCACGGCCATGACCAGCACGTTGGTGGCACGCAGCTCGGCGATGCGCCAGAACCCGTCCGAGCCCACGGGCATGGGGTTGTCCCAGGCCAGCAGGCCGAAGGCGAAGCCGACCGCGAGGAGCGAGAGCACCGTGACGATGATCAGGTAGCGGCGGCGGGCACGCGGGGTGGGCAGGGTGCGCGAGGTGCGTTCGGGGCCCTCCCGGGGCGGTTCACCCGCGCGGGCGGGCGGCCCGGGGAGGGGAGGGGTCACGCGGGGCGCGGACGCCGGGGTCGGGGGTTCGGGGGAGGGGCTCACTTGGGGAGCGGACGACTCAGCCACGGCGGCGCTGCCTCAACAGGAGAAGGACGAAGACGACGGCGCCGACGACCCCGAGGATGAGGGACACGGGCACCTCGAAGGGCATGATGATGGTCCGGCCGACCAGGTCGCACACCGTGACGATGCCGATGCCCAGCAGGCACACCCACGGCAGGTTCCCGCGCAGGTCGTCGCCGCGGAACATCGACACGACGTTGGGCACGATGAGCCCGAGGAACGGCAGGTTGCCCACCACCACGGTCACCACGCCGGTGGCCACCGCGATGAGGGTGGTGCCCAGCAGGACGACCCGGTTGTGGTTCAGGCCGACGTTGGTGGAGATCTCCTCGCCCAGCCCGGCGACGGTGAACCGGTCGGCGACGACGAACACGGCGACGGCCACCACGGCCACGATCCACAGGGGTTCGTACTGGCCGCGCAGCACCGAGGTGAAGCTGCCCGCGAACCAGACGCCGAGGTTCTGGAGCATGTCGGTCTGGAGCGCGACGAAGGTCGACACCGAGCTGACGACGGCGCCGAGCATGATGCCCACGATCGGGACGATCAGCGAGGAGCGCAGGGTGACGCGGCGCAGGAAGAGGAAGAACACCATCGTGCCGATGAAGGCGGCGACGATCGCTCCGCCCATGCGGGTGCCGATGCTCGCCCCGGGCATCAGGATCATGACGGTGAGCAGGCCCAGGCCCGCCCACTCGGTGATGCCGGTGGTGGTCGGCTCGACGAAGCGGTTCTGCGTCAGCAGCTGCATGACGAGCCCGGACATGGCCATGGCGGCACCCGCCAGGACCAGTGCGAGGGTGCGCGGCACACGGGTGATCGCGAACATCTCGCGGCCGTCCTCGGCGCCGCGGACGTCGTACACGCCGGTGGCGAGGGACAGTGCGAGCAGGGCCGCCACGACGGCGACGCCGATGAGCAGCTTCCAGTCGAACAGCCGTCCCTTGCGCGTGCGCGACGGGGACGGGGTCGCGGGCGTCACGTCCGGTCACCTCCGGCGCGACGGCGGTCTGCGCGCGGGCACGCGCCGACGGGCCCGGAGGCGTCGGCGCGTGCCGCGGGGGAGAGCGGGATCAAGCCCGGGCCTCCAGCGCGTCCGCGAACGCGTTGAGGAACTCGGTGTAGGTCTGGATGCCCTCGTTGGTGTAGGTGTCGGCGGGCATGAAGACGATCTGCTCGTCCTTGACGGCGGACACGCCGGAGAGCGCCTCGGAGCTCGACAGGATGTTCTCGGCGGTCTCGTATCCGGCCTCGTCGGCGGCGACGGCGGCGTCGCGGTCCATCACGAGAATCCAGTCGGGGTCGGAGTCGGCGATGGCCTCGACGGAGATGTCGTCGCCCTGGTGGTCGTCGCTGGCGCCGTCCACCTCCAGCGCCGGGGTGAGTTCGAGGAGGTCGAAGACGGGGCCGAGGGTGCGGCCGACGCCGGGGGCGAGGTAGCCGATCTCGCCGCCGGAGGTGGTGACGGCCATGACGGTGTCGCCGTCGTAGGCCTCCTTGACCCGCTCGACGGCGGAGTCGAGGTCGTCGACGAGCTGTGCGGCCTCGTCCTGCTTGTCGAAGACCTCGCCGAGCACGGTGGTCTGGCGCTTGAGTTCGGTGTCGAAGGGCTCGCCCTCGCGCGGGTCGAGGTCGAGGATGGTGGCGTCGGGCACCAGGGAGGCGATGGACTCGGCGTGCTGGGTGAACCGCTGGCCGTTGACGACGAGGTCGGGTTCGGCGGCGACGATCGCTTCGAGGTCGGGCTCGTTGTGCGTGCCGATGTCGATGATCGAGTCGTCCTGGGTGTAGCCGATGGTGTCGGGCATGAGCGACACGGCGGCGGCGGAGAGTTCGACGTCCCAGTCGGAGAGGGTCTCGAAGGTGCGGTTGTCGAGGGCGACCACCGAGGCGGGAGGAGAGTTCACCGTCTGGGTACCGTTGTTGTCCTCGACGTCGATCGTGGCGCCCCCGGCGGCGGCCGCGGAGTCGTCGGACTCCTTCGGGTCGGCGGAGCAACCCGCGATGACCAGGGAGGACGCGAGGACGAGCGAGAGCGCCGTGACGGGGCGGACGGGGGGCTTCATGGTGGTTCTCCTCCAGTTTCCAGGGATGAAGGAGAGCCTAACCTAACCTCTGTCCGGAATGCACTGGGGAGTCCCCTTTGAGAGGTTGGCCTCAGTGTGGGGAGCCCGTGACCTGCGGTTCTGTGCCGGTCCGTGTGTGCCCGTCCGGTGTTCGCGGTGCTTCCGGGGGGCGCACGTTCAGTTCCCGTCGCGCTCCCGGGCCCGCGCCGACTCGGTGTGCGAACGCGGCTCGCGCTCGGGGAGCGGGACGGCGCCCAGAATCTCCTTGGGCTCGTTGTACTCCGCGTCCGGCATGGCCCGCAGGGCGCTCACGATCTCCTCGTCGGCGCGCGCCTCCAGCGCCGCGTCGACCGCCGCGTCCCGGGTCACGGGGAACCGGAGTCCGTCCAGGATGTTGCGGAGCCCGGTGAGCCCGCGTTCGACGCCCATGGTTCGTCCCTTCGAGAACGCCGCGCACCCTCGGGGCGCGGCCGCCCTGACCTGCTCGGACACAGGTGGGACTACCCGGCGGGCGGGGGCCTCAACCCCGGTCCGGGCGCCACGGACTTGATGTCAACAAAGGTTGAGGTCCTAGGGTCGGCGGCACTGCCGCCCCACCTCGGAGGAGACCGTGAACACCACAACCCCCGGACGCGCCACCTGGCGTGAGTGGCTGGCGCTCGCCGTCATGACGCTCCCGCTGCTCATGGTCGCCACCGACATGTCCGTCCTGTTCATGGCACTGCCCGCGATCGCCGCCGATCTCGCGCCGGGCAGCACCCAGATGCTGTGGGTCCTGCACGCCGGGGAGTTCATGGGGGTCAGTCTCGTCCTCACTATGGGCTGGCTGGGCAGCCGGGTCGGGCGCCGACGCCTGCTCATGGCGGGCGTGACCGTCTACGGACTGGCCTCCCTGGTCGCGGCGTTCGCCCCCACCCCGGAGGTCCTCATCGCGATGCGCGCCCTCATGGGCGCGGCGGCCGCCACGATGTCGCCCAGCGTCTTCGGGCTGCTCCGCGTCATCTTCGCCGACTCCCGCCAGTTCTCGGTGGCGGTCGCGGTGGTCATGAGCTCCTTCTCCGGCGGGATGGCGCTGGGGCCGCCCCTGGGCGGGGTCCTCCTCGAACACTTCTCCTGGGGCGCCGTCTTCCTGATCAACGTCCCGGTCGCCGCGCTGCTGCTGGTGGCGGCCGCGCTCCTGCTGCCCGGACACCGCGAGGAGACCGAGGGGAGCGTGGACCTGCCCAGCGTCCTGCTGTCCATGGCGGCGATCATCAGCGTGGTCTTCGGCCTCCAGGAGATCGCCGACCGCGCCTCCGCCGGTTCCACCGTGTGGCCCTACCTCCTCCCGGTCGCGGCCGGGCTGGTGCTGGGCACGCTGTTCGTGCGCAGGCAGCTGCGCCTGCCCGACCCCCTCCTGGACATGCGGCTCTTCGCGACCCCCGCCTTCACGGTCTCGCTGGCCGCGCTGATGCTCATGCTCCTGGCCTACGGCGGCGCCGACATGCTGCTGGTGCAGTACCTCCAGACCGACCTCGGGCTCTCGCCCGCCGAGACGGGCGCCCTGATGGTCGTGCCCGCGCTCGTCTCCATCGCCAGTGGACTGGCCGCGCCCCTGCTCACCCGCTGGATGCGGCCCTCCGTCGCCATGGGCGGGGGTCTGCTCCTGGCCGCTGTCGCGGGCGGGGCGCTCGCGTTCATGGCGGGCCGTACCGGCGCTCTCGCGCTGATCGCGGCGGCCACCGTCATGGCGTTGGCCCTCGGCCCGCTCTTCACCCTCGGCATGAACCTCATCATGGTGAGCGCCCCGGTGAGCCGGGCCGGGTCCGCGGCGGCGATGTCCGACGTCGCGGGCGGACTGGGCGGCGCGGTCAGCATGGCGCTGCTGGGCAGTATGGCCGCGGTGGTCTACCGGCGCGGGCTCGACGGAGCCGGGCTGGAGGAGGTCCCCGCGTCCGCGCTGGAACGCGCCGGGGAGAGCGTGGGCGGGGCCGTGGGCGTCGCCGACGGGCTCCCGGCGGACCAGGCGGGGCCGCTCCTGGACGCTGCCTTCGACGCCTTCACCACGGCCGTGCGGACCGGGTACGCCTTCGGCGCGGTGCTGCTCGTCGCCACCGGGCTGGCCGTCCTGTGGCTGCTGCGCCGCACCCGGCTCGACGCTTCGCAGGAGGGCGCCGAGGGAGCGTCCGACACGGGTGCGGAGGGGGCCTCCAGTGAGGACGAGGGGGGCCGGGTTCCGGCCGCTCCCGGCCGGAGCTAGGTGTACTGACCCTGAAGGTCGGTGGGTCTAGCGCTTGCGGGCGGCGCGGATCATGCGCAGCTGTCCCACCTCGGCCGCGTTCTTCATCAGCTCGCTGTTGACCCACGCGGCGGTGTGCGCGTTCGTCTTGCCCTCCGCGCCCTGCCACGGGAAGGAGGCGCGCTGGTCCAGGTCCATCTCGGACAGCGCCTCCACCCAGTCCAGGCCCATGCCGCGCAGCCAGTCCGCGGCCCCCTCCTCGCCCGGCCACCGGATCTCCGCGCGGTCCTGCGGGGTGCGCCCCAGCGTGTGGTCGAGGGTGACCGTCCACCACCAGCCGATGTGCCAGGTCAGCCAGGCGATGGTAGGGACCGGGACGGGGTCCGGCTCGCTGTCGGCCCAGTCGGGGGTCCACACGCCTCCGGCGCCCCGGCGCAGGGTCCAGCAGAGTTCGGCGGGCTCCCAGAGGAAGTCCTCGGGTTCCAGGCGCTCCAGGTGGTACTCGAAGAGCGCCCAGGTCAGGTCGTACTGGTCGCGCAGAAGGTCGCGGCGGTAGTCAGGCATACGCCCAACCTGTCACACCGCGCACCTGCGGCACAGCTCCTTTTTCCGGCGGCCGGGTGCCGGGCTCCGTCCGCAGAGAACCGGTCGGGACGGTGACGCGTCCACACCTGTGACCGGTCGTACCGGTGGCCGGTGCGCCGGACGCGCCCCGGCGGAGCGTGGGGGAGGTTCGGGCGATGCCCAGGGAAGAGACGACCGGAGAGGGAACGGACCGCGCGGGCCGGGCCGGTGGGGAGACGGCCCCGGAGGGCGGAACCGGGCGGATGCCCTCGGGCGGGGCCCGGGCGCGGCGCGTCGCGCGGTTCCGCAGGACCGGCACCGTGCTCGGGGCCGGTGCCCTGGCGTCGGTCCTGGCTGTCGTGGTGTACCTGACGGCGGACGGCTCCGAGGAGCCCGACGCGACCCCGGGCGGGCCGGTCGCCCGCGCCGAGGTGCTCGACCGGCGGACCCTGGGCCCCGTCGTCACCGACCTGCCCTCCGGCTGCGGTGTGTCCGAGGAGACGGCGGCCCTCCTGGTACCGGACGTTCGGCCGCGGACCGGGGACCGCTCCGACTCCGGCGGTGTCGCACGCACGTGTCGGTGGTCCACGGACGTCCTCGACACGGGAGGCGGGGAACGGAGCCGTGAGCTGGACGTCACGGTGCGGGCCACGGAGGACCTGGGCGAGGGCGCGCGGTCCGACGCCCGGGCGGTCCGCGACCTCGGCACCGAACTGGCCGCGTCGGTCGAGGGGACCCGGGGGCTGTTCGCGACCGTGGAGGCGCTGCCGTTCGCGGGGCTCGGTGATGAGGCGGTGCTGGTCAACGCGGTGGACACCGAGGGGCCGGTCCTGGGGGACGAGGGGGGCGTCGAGTACCGCGCGGGCCGCACCACCGTCCTGTTCCGCACCGTCAACGCCGTGGTGGAGGTTTCCTCCTCGGGTGCCGACCCGGAGTGGGAGTCGCACGTTGACCTGCTGCACGCGCCCGAGGCGGAACCCCTCGACACCGGCACGACCTGGGGAGGCGCGCTCACGGCGGCGGAGGAGATCGCGCGCGGCCTGGGCCAGCCGTCCCAGCGCCCCTTCGCGGCGGTCCCGGAGGGTGCGGACCCGCACGGCGAACTGCCCGACCCCTGCGTGGACCTGCCGGAGGAGCTGCTCAGGCAGACCGGGGTCCCCGCGGGCTCGGAGGCGGGGGAGGGGGCCCTCTTCACCGGGGAGGGCGCGTCCGGCGCGGCGACGGGAGCCTGCGCGTGGCGGGGCGGACGGAACCTGACCGTGGAGGTCGGGCTGGCGGACGAGGGCCCCGACGGGGCGGCGGCCGCCGCCGCGCGGGAGTTCGCCTTCCACTACCTCAACGCCCGCGTCGCCCCCGAGGCGGAAACGGGGGAGGAGCCCGACCAGCACGTCTTCACCGCGTTGTCGGGCCCCGCAGAGGAGGCCTTCGCCCGTCACGTGCGCGGGGAGAACGGGTGGTCGGCCGAGGTGGTTCTGCTCGACGGCGACCTGGTGGCGCGGGTACGGCTGTACGACAGGCCCGCCTCGGGACCGATGCCCTCGGCGAACGACGCGCTCGACGACGCGTTCCGGCTCGCGGAGGAGGTCGCCGCCCAGGTCACCTAGGAGCACCTGGCCATCCGAGGGCCCGCCGCACCCCGGAAGGGGAGGTCACGCCCCCGTGGGCCGGTTCCAGGGTGGCGGTCTGGAGGGCGCGCAGGGGCGAGAGCCCCGCCCGCACCATCAGGCTCCAGCTCCTCGTGCAGGGAGAACCCCGGGAGCACGCCGGGGGCCTGGGGGCCGCTCGTCGGCGCGGAGGGTGTGGGGTTCGGCGCGGTTTCTGGGGCGGAGGGGACTCCTTGACCCAACGTGTAAGTCTCTGCTTACATGTTTTCCGTGGATGTCATGGAAGCGATCGGTGAACCGAACCGCAGGCGCGTGGTCGAGGTCCTGTCGGCGGGCGAACGCTCGGCCGGTGAGATCGCGGCCAGTTTCGACATCAGTCGCCCGGCCGTCTCGCAGCACCTGGGGGTGCTCGTCGAGGCCGGAGTGCTGAGCGTGCGTACTCAGGGGCGGCGGCGGATGTACTCGGTCAACGCCGCCGCGCTGGACGAGGTGGGCGACTGGCTCGAAGCCCAGCGCGCCCGGTGGGACACCGCGCTCGACGCCCTGGAACAGGCCATGGACGAAGGAGAGTCCCGATGACCCAGACACAGAATCCCCTGCGCGGCACGCTCGGTGTCGGCCCGGCGGGAGACTTCCGTATCCGCTTCGAGCGGGTCCTCGCGCACGCCCCGGGCCGTGTCTGGGCGTGGATCGCCGAGCCGGAGCGCCTGGAACGGTGGTTGCCGGGTTGTGCGATCGACACCCGGGTCGGCGGTGCGGTCCGCTTCGACTTCGGTGACGAAGGAGCCGCGACCGGGGTGGTCAGCGAGGCGGAGCCGCCCGGTGAGCGCGGCCTGCTCGTGCATGGGTGGTCGTGGGAGGGGGTGCCGGACTCGGTGGTGCGCTGGACTCTGGAGCCCGTCCCGGAGGGGACGCTGCTCACGCTCGTGCACGGCGAGCTGGAGCCGGAGCCCGCCGCCGACTTCGCCACTGACTTCGCCACCGGCTGGCACGTGATGCTCGACGCCCTGGCGCTGGACCTCGAAGGAGGGTCGGCCGACGCGGCCTGGGCGCGGATCGGCGAGGTCGCCGCGCTCTACGCGGGGTCATCGGAGGCGTCGGGGGCTTCCGAGGCGCCCGTTCCGGAGTCCTGAGGGTCGGCGCACCAGCTCGATGGTCTCGTTCGCGTCGAGAAGTGGGTGACCGAGTGCGTGGGTGACCGAGTCCCCTGAGCGTCAGGTGGCTGTGGTTGCTGTGTGTGGGTGTGTGGCGGGATCTACGGTCTGTGGTTGATGTGAGCTGTGGGTACGGGGGTTGTGGGCTGTGAGCTGTGGGAACGAGGGCTGTGGTTGGTGTTTGTAGCCGGCTCTACGGTCTGTGGTTGCTGTGAGTTGTGGGTTCTACGGTTGTGGTTGGTGTAGCGCGAGGGTTCTACGGCCAACCCGTTTATCCCTTTGGGCCGGTAGGTCCTGTGCCGCTTACTGCGTACCCCTT